>DASXVO010000029.1 GCA_036504215.1 Vicinamibacterales bacterium
CTCCGCGAAGTACCGGTTTCGAGAGTGGGGAATCAGGCCGGCCGCAGGGAGGCTCTTGTCCACGCTGAGTGGATGCGTCAGCGGCAGGTTGTTGACGAAGTCGATGCGGACTGGCGTGCCCCGTTGCGCCACGATGAAGCCACCAAGATAGCGGTGGTTCGGCGCCACTCCCGGCGTCGTGATGTCAGCGTATCCCCAGAGATGCGACTCGGGGAGGTCGGGATGGAACGATTGCGTGTAGGCGGCAGCTCTGATTCGATAGAAGTCGGTCCCTGGATAGGCGGCTTTGTCCGGAGCGGCCATCGGCAGGCCGCTCGGTCCGAGCCCGGGCAGCGGAGCGATGAACTTCCTGAGGATCGGGCTCTGCGAGTACGCGAACACCCGCTGCCCACGGAACAGGTACAATCCCGCGCCCGCGATCACCGACGTCTTCATGAAGCTGCGACGGTTCATCGGCATACGGCCCTTCTCCTCTGTTCACCGAATTTGGAAACCCGGCATCAGCGGCCAGAAGACCTGCAGGGCGGCCGCGGCCGCACACACTTCCAGCGATTCAGGTCGTGCAGTGTTGAAGTGGAGGGGCGGCTCTCAGTCCCATGCCAGAGTGGCCGCCCTGTTCAAACTAGCGGTGCCTGAGGCGAGTGGCAATGACGCAAAGGTACTGTGCTGGAGGTACAAAAGTACCAAAGGGATCCGGCGGGCGCATCGCGAACCCACAGCAGGCGACGGCGCGCCAGGACGGGCAGCGGGTCTCGTGAGGCCAGCAGAGGGGATCGGAAATCGGAAATCGGAACCGACTCCTGATCACCGATCCCTTCGTTTTCGCTCCTACTGCCAGCTCATGGTCACCCTGAACGCGCCGCCGTTGTCGTCGAAGTAGTCGTCGTTGATCCCGAGAAACAGACGGCCCGACGCCGGCATCGCCATCGGCTCGGTGAAGGCGCCGATGAGGAAGGGTTCGCCGTCGTCCACTCTGCCGATGAGCGCTCCAGCTGGCGCATTCCGCACCGGGCACCTGGAACACCTCACCGCCCTGGTTCCTGCCGGGCCCGAGCTCACCCGGTCGGCCAACGTGATGCGCCCGGTGGCGACGAAGACGAGACGCCGCCCTTCCCGAACGCGCACGCCGGTGTCGACCCACGGCTGGTTCCCGTCGAGGCGGATTGCGCCAGTGTTCTGGTCATCCGGGCCGCCGAACACCTGGCCCCGATCCTGCCCTCGGCCCTGTCCCCGGCCCCGATCCTGTTCCTGGCCCCGGCCTTGGGCACGACCCTGACCTTGACCCTGACCCTGACCTCGTTCCTGGTCACGGCGCAACATCGAGTCGTACGCCAGGTGCGCGGACGGCGGATTCAGGTACAGGCGGCTCACATCACGAATGGCCCAGTTCTGGCGCACTCCCGCCTCGTTCACCCACTGCACGTGACCGCTCGCGATGATGTTGTGCAGGTGTCCTCGGACCTTTCCCCCATCCCGCATCACCATGACCCCTGTTCGGCCGTCCGTGGGCAGCGAGTCCAGTTCCGATGTCGAAGGGTTGGCACCGGTGAAATCGATCGCCGCCACCTGGTCCATTGGAAACGCGCGATCATTTCCCGAAACGCTCAGGTGGAACTGAAGGTCGACGATGTTGTTGTCACCCCGGCCATAGATGAGAGTTCCGCCGAATCGCTGGCCGTCGGTCAGAACAAACGTCGCAGACTCGCCCGCCCAGCCGGAGGCAGCGGTTCCGGCGATGAGAATGGCAGCCAGAAGAGCTCGACGAACCATGATGTCCTCCTGTCGGATGCCTGTCGGGTGGCCACGCTCCATGAGTGAAGCGGCGATGCCGTGCCTGCCTATAAATCTAACGCCGCAAGCCACTCTCCGCCAGGGAGATCGATGAGGCCTGTGGATTCCACCACGTCCTCCCGCGCGATGTTCAGGGGGTTGTAGACGATGACCGGCGTGCCCTTGACCTGCGGGTTCTGGCACGTGGCGATCCGGGTGGCGCTCGTCAGGACGCCCGCGAACCGGGAAGAATGCTACAATCGGCCCGTCCAGCGCGGACCTCGCACAGAGCGAAGAGGCGCTGTTCGTCGTGACGCTGCTCCGCGACGCGCGCTGGCCGAACCGACACGAGATCCAGGTCGCCGAGCGCAGGTTCAAGGAGCCGAAGGCGGAGGCGCTCGATGGACCCTGGGATCGCTCCGAAATCGGTCGACGACCTGCGCCGGCGATTGGCGGAATTGGAAGCGCAGGTCGAACACCTGCGGCGCGCCAACGAAGCGCTCCAGCAGATCGACGCGCCACACGAACGACTGGATGCCGCGCTGCGCGAGGCGGGCGCCCTCCTGACCAAGTCCCAGGCGATCGCCCACGTCGGGAGCTGGATCCTCGACCTGCCCACGGGTCGACTCGTCTGGTCGGACGAGACCTTTCGCATCTTCGGCCTCGAAGCGCAGGAGTTCGCAGCCACCTACGAGGCCTTCCTGGAAGCCGTCCACCCGGACGACCGGGCGGCCGTGGACGACGCCTACTCCCGCTCGGTCCGCGAGGCAGCCGACAGCTACGACATCGAGCACCGCATCGTACGGCGACACAGCGGCGAAATCCGGGTCGTCCACGAGCGGTGCGAGCACGAGTGGGACGCGTCGGGTGCGATCGTCCGCTCGATCGGCATGGTACAGGACATCACCGAGCGCAAGCACCTCGAGGAAGAACGGCAGCGGCTCCAAGGCCAACTCCTCCAGTCGCAGAAGCTGGAATCGATCGGGCGACTGGCCGGCGGCGTGGCCCACGACTTCAACAACATGCTCTGCGTCATCCTGGGCCGCGTGGAACTGGCCCTCGCCCAGGGGCACGCCGCAGACGCGATGCACGAGGATCTGGTGGCGATCGAGCACGCCGCGAGACGCTCGGCCGACATGGTCAGCCAATTGCTCGCCTTCGCCGGCAAGCAGCCCATCGCACCCAGGGTGATGGATCTCGGCGAGGCGGTCGGCGGCATGCTCACGATGCTGCGGCGACTGATCGGCGAGAACATCACGCTGGTCTGGACGCCGGACGGAAAGGCGTGGCCGGTCCGGATCGACCCCGCACAGCTCTCTCAGTTGCTGGCGGGCCTCTGCCTCAACGCCAGAGACGCCATCGTCGGAACCGGCACCGTTCGCGTCGAGGCGACCAACGTCACGGTCGCTCGCGATCATCCGGCGGCGCGCGCCGGCGGTCATCGAGGCGACTACGTCCTCCTGGCGGTCGCCGACGACGGCCGCGGCATGGAGGCCGAGGTCGTCGAACACCTGTTCGAACCATTCTTCACGACCAAAGGTGTCGGGCGGGGACCCGGCCTCGGGCTGTCGTCCATCCACGGCATCGTCAGCCAGAATGGCAGGTTCATCGACGTGGAGAGCAGTCCCGGCTCCGGTTCGACCTTCAGCATCTACCTGCCGCGTCACACGGCGTGCGAGACACCAACTCGGGGCGGGCGGCCGGAGGCGCCGGCGGACCGCGGTCGCGAGACCATTCTGCTGGTCGAAGATGAGCCCTCGATCCTGAAAATGGCCCAGCGCATGCTCGAAGCCCGGGGCTACACGGTGTTGACCGCGAAATCTCCTGGCGAGGCGCTCGAGTTGGCACAAGCGCACTCCGGCGACATCCACCTCGTCGTCACCGATGTGATCATGCCTGGCATGAACGGGCGCGAGTTGGCCACGCGGCTCTCGCTGCTTCACCCGAAGATGAAACGCGTGTTCATGTCCGGCTACGCGGCCAACGTCATCGCCAACGACGGTATGATCGAAGAGGGCGTCCAGTTCATCCCGAAGCCTTTCTCGGCGACTGCGCTCGCGACCAAGGTCCGCGCCGCGCTGGGACAGGCGTGAAGCCCGCCCGCGCGCCTGACGGCACCACCGGGATCTTGCAGTTGGAATGTGGCCGCACCGACGGGCCCACCGTCAGCGATGTCTTGGTGGACCCGACCGAAGTGCCTCGCCCAGACCGCGAAGTCGGGTAGGAGGCAGCCTACCGCTTCGCCGTGAAGATTGCCTTCGGCAGCTTCACATGGACGCCGAGTGTTTGATCGACGAGCTGCGTGATGGCCACGTCGCCGGCCAGGCTGGTCAGCTGGTATGCCTCGTGTTTGGTCAACCCCTTGGTCGCGGCCAGGAAGTCGATCATTTCCTGAAGCGCGGCTTTCGTGGCCACGGCCAGGTCCAGATCGGTCGCCATGCTGATGAAATGTGTCGGCGTTTCGGCGCGGGGCCACTCGAGCTTCATCCCCTTGCGGACCGTGAGCCGCAGCTTGCCGCGCAACGAGGTTTCGATCGCGGTCTGATCCACCTCCCCGTCACCCTGTGCCGCGTGGCCGTCCCCCACTTCGAAGAGCGCACCAGCCACGAATACCGGGATGTAGAGGGTCGTCCCCGCGACGAGTTCCTTGTTGTCGATGTTTCCCGCGTGTCGACCGGGAGGCGTGCTGCTGACGCGGCCCAGGGCCGGTAACGGGGCCACGCCCATGCTGCCGAAGAACGGGCGGAGCGGCACGACGATGCCCGGCGCGAACGTGGCAGTCATCGTCTTGTTGTCGAGAGGGATGATGCGGATGCCCGCACTGCGATCGCAATTCTCACGCACGAAGCCGCTGCAGCCGTTGTAACCGTAGTCAATCGGCAGTTCGATCGTGAGAATGTCCACCTGGAGCGTGTCTCCAGGTTCGGCGCCCTCGACGTAGATCGGCCCCGTCAGGATATGGCCGCCGGGACCGCGCCGATCGCCCGTGACGTCGGCGACCACCGACCGCAGCGAGGCCTCGACCTTGGCGGGCGGCACCCCGGCTCGCTCGAGCCCGGTTGGCGTGTTGGTGAGCAGCGTATCGACATCGACGACGTCGCCCGACGCGATCCGCAGGACCGGCCTGGCGTCGGACCAGTAGTAGCCATAGGCCACGGTGCCCGCCGTGGCCTCCAGGCGATGCACGCGACCACCGACCGCGTTCTGTGCGGCCGTGGGGGATGCGACAACAATGAGAGTCGAGACGGTTGCGAGAATGGCGCGCCACATGGTGCCATTATCGGCAATTCCGGTCGGAGCACAAGGCCGTGTCGCGGGTTACTTGCTCTCCTTCAGGAACCTCAAGAACTCGCCGTCGGTGGACAGGATCAGCGTCGTGTCCGATGCAAACGTCTTTCGATAGGTCTCCATCGTCTTCAGGAACTGGTAGAGTGCCGGGTCGCGACCGTAGGCCTCCGCGTAGATGCGCGTCGCTTCCCCGTCGGCTTTTCCCATCACCTCCTGGGCCTTGCGGTACGCCTCCGACTGGATCCCCTTCAGCTCGCGTTCCTTCTGGCCGCGGATCTCGGCCGCCTTGCCGTTGCCTTCCGACCGCGACCGCTCGGCGATGCGCCGGCGCTCGGAGATCATCCGGTCGTAAACCTTCTGCTGCACCTCGGCGACGTAGTTGACGCGTCTGATCTGGACGTCGACCAGCTCGATGCCGAACTCCGCGACGATATGTCGTGACTTCTCGAGAATCGCGCGGGTGATCTTGTCGCGGCCCATCGCGATCTTCCCCGCCACCGCGGCAGCGCCCATGTCCACGTCGGCGTTCTCCTCGGTTTCCGGAAACGCCCGGTCGGTGCTGCGAACGACCTCGATCAGGTCATTGTTGGCGATGACGTTGCGCGTCTCACCGTCCACGATGTCGTCGAGGCGCGACTGGGCGCTGCGCTCATCCGTCACGCGTTGGTAGAAGAGCAGTGGATTCTTGACGCGCCAACGCGTGTAGGTGTCCACCCAGATGTACTTCTTGTCTCGCGTCGGGATCTGGTTCGGATCGCCGCTCCATTCGAGCCACCGTCTGTCGAAGATATGGACGGTCTGGATGAACGGCACCTTCATATGGAGGCCGGCATCGGTGTGCGGCTGACCGACCGGCTCGCCGAACTGGGTGATGATCGCCTGCTCGGTTTCCGCGATTGTGTAGACCGACGACCACAGGAGGATCAGTCCCAAGCCGATGACGATGGCGAAGATCGGGCGCTTCACTGCTTCACCTCCTGCTTCACCGAATCGAGATTCAGGAGCGGCAGGATCCCCTTCATCGACGAATCGATGATCAGCTTCCGGCCAGTCTTCGGCAGCACCTCGTTCAGCGTCTCCAGATACAGGCGCTTGCGGGTCACGTCCGGAGCTTTGCGATACTCGTCGTAGATATTGACGAACCTGGCGACATCGCCCCGCGCATTATTGACCCGCTCGAGCGCGTAGCCTTCCGCCGCCCGCACAACCCGCTCGGCCTCCCCGCGTGCGTTGGGAACGGTCTGGTTGTAGTCCGCCCATGCCTCGTTGATGAGCCGTTCCTTCTCCTGGATGGCCTGGTTGACCTCGTTGAACGCCGGCTTGACCCGGTCCGGCGGGTTCACGTCCTGGAGGACGATCTGGAGCACCTCGAGGCCGGTCTCGTACCGGTCACACAGACGCTGGAGCAGCAACTTCGCATCGATCTGGATCTCCTCCCGGCCGACAGTGAGGACCTCGTTGACGCTATGGTCGCCAACGACCTCGCGCATCACCGCCTCGTTCATGTCGCGAAACGTCGAGGGGTCACCGCGATGGGTCGCGTTGTCGAGGTTCCGGACCTTGAACAGGTATTTGTAGGGATCCTTCACCTTGTACTGCACGATCCACTCGACCACCGCGACGTTGAGGTCGCCAGTCAGCATCAGCGACTCGGCTTTGGTGACGTCGGTCTGCTCGAATTGGGACTGCACCGCGGCCGCCGTCGTGCGAAACCCGAACTCGGTCTTCAACTGCCGTTGCACGGGCACGCGGATCACGGTCTCCACGAGCGGGATCTTCACGTGGGGCCCGGGGTCGGTGGTCCGCACGTACCGACCGAACCGCTGCACGACGCCGAGTTCGTCGGCGTTCACCTGGTAGTAGGTCGATGACAGCGCGAGAAGTACGAGCAGGGCGAGCGCGATCCTGCCGATCAGGCGACCTCGGCCCTGAAACGAGATCGGGGGCACGCGGCCGACATCGACGACCTCCTGTGCCCGCCTCGTCCAATCAACGATACTCATGATGTGCTGTCCTCCGCGGCGCCGCGCCGCCAGTACGAGCGTCCGAGCGATGCCATCCAGGTGCGGACTGTACCTCATCATAGGTCGGCGTTCGAGAGCGAACTGTGCAGAAGAGCACACCGGCGGCTGGTCCCGGGAGCACCCCAACCGCGAAGCGTCGCCTCACACCGCCGAACTCGCTTCGCCCACGTTGTTTCTGGACGACGCCTCCGGCGTCGTCATCGACATCTTCCAGGGGCGGCAGCGCGGCGCGAGAACGTGCTTCATTCGTCACGCTCTGACCCCTGAACGATGTCTAGCCTGCCGACGACGACCGACGAAGTCGTGTGCGCACCAGGTTGGCTACGTCTTCGGGCAGGAACGGCTTGCGCAGGACCGGAAAATCCTGGCGTTCACAGAGCGCGGATTCGTCCGGCGAGAGTTCGGTGCCGGTCGTCAGCGCGATTTGCAGGCGGGGATGGATCCGCAGGAGTTCGAGGGCCAGCGACAGACCATCCCCGTCGGGCAGCACCATGTCCACGATCGCCAGGTCGGGCCGCTCGCGGGCGGCGATCTTCCGGGCCTCTTCTGCGGTTGACGCGACGATTGTCACCACGCCCACGCTGCTGAGCGCGTGATCCAGCCAACGAAGCAGGTGCGCGTTCTCATCGAGGACGAGCGCGACGGGCCGCGCAGGTGGAAGCTCTCCGATCGAGGTGTCGGCCCGAAGACTCAGCGTCGACCCGTCCCCGCTCGCGTCCACTTCCACGTGACCGCCCGGCGGGATCTCGCCATCGGCAACCAGCGTGGCGATCGGCTGCGTCAGCATCCGATGAACCGTTCGTTTCAGCTCCCGCGCGCCGTACTCCTCGCTCGTTCCCTTCTCGAGCAGCAGGTCGCGCGCGGCCGTCGTGACGGTGATGTCGAACGAGCGGTCCGCGAGCCGCGTGTGGACGTGCTGCTGCAATTCCGCGATGTGGTGATCGAGGATCTCGCCGAGCGCCGCGACATCGAGAGGACGGTACGTGATCACGACGTCGATTCGATTCACGAACTCCGGGGAGAACCGGCGGCGCACCGCCCCGACGCCCACCGTCTGCAGCCGGTCGAGCACACCGGCGGGCGATCGGCGGTCGACCCCTTGGAAGCCGATCTCGGGCCGCACGACCTTGAGCATCTCGCGCGCACCGAGGTTGCTCGTCAGGAAGACGAGCGTCTTCTCGAAGTTCACCGTCACGTTGTCGCCGAGCCGCAGCGTTCCGCGATCGAGAACGCCGAGCAGGAGCGCGGTCAACGAAGGGGCCGCCTTTTCGATCTCGTCGAACAGGATGATCGCGAGATCCGAACTCGAGCTGACGGCCGCCAGCAGCCGCTCCTGAGTGAGGAGCGGTTTGGTCTCACGGTGGCCGATGTACCCGGGCGGCGCCCCGATCAACTTCGCGACCTCGTGATCGGACTGGTACTCGGCGCAGTCGATCTTCAGCAGATGTTTGGGGCTGCCGTGGAGGATCTCTGCGAGCGCTTCGACGGTGCGAGTCTTCCCGGTTCCGGTGGGACCGAGGAGAAGGAAGATCCCGGCCGGGCGGTCGGGTGGGCTCAGGTGGGCCTGGTACATCTGAACGTACGGAACGATATGCCTCAACGCATCCGGCTGCCCCACCACCTTGCGCGACAAGAGTGCCGCGAGCTGGCCGGCTCCTCCGGTCGGAGCGTCGAGCGCGCCGTTGCCGCCGTCCACGAGTGTCATCCTCCTCGAGGCGATTATAGCGCGCGGCTCGGGCCGGCCCCCTGCACCGAGCAACCCGGCCGCGCGCCTCGTCGCCAACCGCGCCAAGGCAGAGACGGCGGCGGCTCAGCCATCGAAAACGCTGGCGGCGCGCGTAGGAACGAGCTATAAGGGTCTTCTCCCACCAATCCAGTCTGGGCCGGAGGCTCGTGGCGTTCACGAGCGTCGGGACGTCGTTTCCATGACTGCGGTCGGCTGCCGCGAGGTGCGGTCGCTCCCGTCAGTCAGTCCCCAAGGAGGCGTATATGGCCGACAAGACCACCATCGTCCGCCGTCTGTTCGACGATGTCTGGAGTAAGGGCAACGTGAAACTCCTCGACGAGATCGTCACCACCGACTACGCCCACAACGACCCGATGAACGACCTGCAAGGTCCCGACGCGATGAAGGACCTCGTGAAGAAGTACCGAAGCGCATTCCCCGATTGCCGAATCGACATCGACGAACTGCTCACGGCCGGCGACAAGGTCGTCGCACGCTGGCGGTACAGCGGCACGCAGACCGGACAGTTCGAGGGCATGCCGCCGACCGGCCGGCACGCGACCGGCCCGGGCATTACGATCTTCAGGTTCCAGGGGGATCGCGTCCAGGAAAGCCACAGCACCTGGGACGCCCTGGGCATGATGCAGCAGCTTGGAGTCGTGACGCTACCAGGCAAGGCCGCGAGGGTCAGCCGGTAGGGTCGTTAGAGAGTCGTCAGGTCGGGGCGAATTCGGGTTCCTGGAATTCGTCCCGACCCGTTCGAGCGCGTGGCGGATCCACGCCCGACAGATCCAATCCTACCCGGCATCCGACCTACTGCGGCGCGCCCTCATCTCCGCCCAGCTCACCATGTGTCGGCCGGTCTCGTCCACCAGGCGGAGGCGTAGCGAGCGCAGACTGCGCCGAATCGTCAGCGGAGGGACGGCCTGGAACGCCGGAATCGCGGTCTGGCACCGCTGCAGGTTGTAGAACGGGATCCGAGGCTGAACATGATGGATGTGGTGCAGCCCGATGTTGCCGGTGAACCACTGCAGCACCCTCGGAAGCTTATAGTAGGAGCTGCCCTCCAGTGCCGCCTTCATCGGTTCCCACGCTGGCCGCCGCGCCCAGTACACATCCTCGAACTGGTGCTGGACGTAGAACAGCCACACTCCGGCTGTTGCGGCAAGGAGCAATGTGGGCAACTGCGTCATCAGGAAGATCGGCAGCCCAACGGTGAGGTGGGCGACGATCAGACTGGCCGCGATTCCCAGGTTTGTGACGTGCACGCTGAACCGCTCGCGGCTGGTCTCATGGCGCGAAGGCCACCTGTTTCGAATCACGAACAGGAGCCCAGGGCCGATACCCAGCATGATGAACGGGTTGCGAAAGGCCCGGTAGAAGAGCCGCTTCCACCTCGGAGCCGCCAGGTACTCGCCCACTGTCAGGGTCCATACGTCTCCCGCGCCACGACGATCCAGGTCGCCCACCGTCGCGTGGTGCTCGGCATGTGAACGCTGCCACTTCTCGAAGGGGGTCAGCGTGAGAAGGCCTGTCACGTACCCGGCGATGCGGTTGGCCCTGCGAGACGGGAAGAAGGACCCGTGACAGCAGTCGTGGAAGATCATGAAGACTCGTACGAGGAACCCCGCCGCGGCGACGACCAGCGGCAGCGTCACCCACACATATCCCCACCTTGCGAAAACCATCGAGGCGACGGCCAGGGCGAGGTAGGGAACCACCGTCTCCAGGAACTCGACGAGAGCCCGGATCCGCTGAGGCCGTCCGAACGGCTCGACCAACGAATACAGCGGGGATCTCGGTGCCACGACACAAGTGTACGGAACGGCGAGGCAAGCGGGGTGTTCAATACCGCACACACGCCCCACCCGTCGGAGTCCATCTCGTCGATCCCAGCAGCATGGCCTTCGACACCGCTGTGATCACGCCGCGATGGCTTTACGCCAACGCCCTTCGCGGGTACGACGTCGGACGCGCCGAGCGCGCCGGATCGCGCGTCGCTGCCGACCGCTGTTCGCGGCTCGCCCGATGCCGGGCCTGCGCGTGCCGACATGGCAGGATGCCGTGGATCGAATGCTGCGGCGCCCACATCACGACTGCCGGGCTGGACAAGTGGGAGACGTCTGTGCCGGATGGTACAGACGGTTGCTTCCGCACAACGTAGCCTGTGATCCGGGGGGAGGTACGCCGTGTGGCTTACGATCGGCTTGGTGCTCGTCGGACTGTGCGGCCTGGCAATCTGGTGGGTGTCGCGCGCCTCGCGTGCCGACCTCGGTTGGATGAGCCAGCAGTGGCTTGCAGAGCACCGGGCCGGCGGCCGCTGAGGGGGCCTGTCCGCCTCCGTCATCGCTCAGGGACGGCGTACGGCGAGGCGTTCGCGGGCCAACTCCGCTGTGAGACGAGCGACCTCAGTGGCGTGATGCCCGCGGTCTCGGTCCAGTCGCTCGATCATCAACGCCGCCTCCCGGAGCAGCAGCTTCGGCACCGAAAAGGCGACCAGGCGACCGGCTGCGTCGCGAAGCCGCGACAACAGGTCGTGGATACCAGGGCCCTCGGCTGGTCGCTCCGGATGGTCGAGGACGGGCGCGCCGCCGATAGTCTGTAGCGTCGTCATTTCGTGCCCCGGCCGGCGGTCTCTGCAGCCTCCGCCCCGGCGCGAATCTGCCCGAGGGAAGGCGCCGGTTCGTGAGCGGACCACAACGCGGAAGCAGCAAACAGAAGAACGGGGCCACCCAGGGCGAGCGCAGCGAAGGAGCTGACCGACAGGAAGGCCGGCACGAGGACCATCCACGCGCCTCCCATCACTGCGACCCACCCACCCAGTGCTGACCACCGATTCACGTACCTCGTCATACCGTCTCCTCTCGTCACTGAATGCAGCATGCAGCCTGGTGCTTGTTGCGCGCCAACGAGTTCGATCCAGACGTACGACAGCATACAGGTACCGGGGCGACACGTCTGTGCACTATTGCACAGCGGTGGTGGCATCGAGTGGCCAGCCGAACACGGACGCCAGCGGGACCGAGCGCGCGCGAAGGGGCGCCGGACCGGTGGGCGACGCCGGTGTGTGATAAACTATGTGCCGTCAGGTTGGACAACCGCATTTCCGCTCTGCCGCGTCTGGCGGCATCTTCTGGAAGGGCCTTTCTCCATCCCGCTCGAGGTCCGGATCCGGATCCCGATCGACAGTAGACGATGAACGGACGTTGACGGTCCGCCATCACCACCTCCCGCAGAATGCGGGGAGGAGATTGAGCGAATGGGACGAAGACTTTACGTGGGCAACCTTCCGTACGACGTCGGCGAAACCGATCTCCAGCAGTTGTTCGGCGCAGCCGGGACGGTTGAAACCGTCAATGTCGTGCGCGACATGGCCACTGGCCGCGCGCGCGGGTTTGCGTTTGTCGAGATGGCGAGCGACGACGAGGCACAGAAGGCGATCACGCAGTTCAATGACCACTCGATGGGTGGGCGCAACCTCACGGTGAACGAAGCGCGTCCGAAGCCGGAGCGATCCGGCGGATTCGGTGGCGGCGGCGGCAGCAGGCGCCGGTCGGAACCGCGCTGGTAGGGATTGACGTCGCGGAGCCGGGTGCCTGACACCACGGCGTCGCGCGAGCACGCACCGGGGAGGCTCGATCCATCGGACCGCAACTGTCCGAACGGTGTGGGCTTCCCCGTTCTTGTTTGCGCCGCGCCATTGGGCGCTGACGTCCTCGATGATTCGGAGGCACATGACGAAGCCAAAACCCACATTCCTCAAACGGGAACGCGAGAAGGCGAAGCGCGAGCGCCAGCAGAAGAAGTCGGCGCGGCGCGCCGAGGTGAGTGCCCGCAAGGCGGCCGCGCCTGAGCACACCGACGGCGAAGATCCGGACATCGCCGGAATCCGCCTGGGACCGCAGCCTCCGCAGGAGTGAGTCTCAGCCGCCGGCCCTGACGAATCCCAGGCCGACTCCCCCGCAACGCAGGACTTGTCATCCTCTGGCCGTTTCCGGAGGGCAGGATGTTGTTGTGGAGAGCGGAACGGCTGCCCACCGAAACGGGCACTCCCCGATTCCCCCCAAGGACTGCCGCAGCCGCCATCGCCCCTGTGAACCGCTCATCACGATGCCCGCAGCGATCGTGAAGGAGCCGCCGGACGGACGACGATCGAATCTCTGCGTGGTTTGTAGGACGAATGCGGACACTCCGACTGGTCTTCTTCGGTTGGTTGGCAGTTGCTGCTCTTGGCGCGACGGTATCGGCCCACGACGACCCCGACCATGGCGGGAACGCCGGTTCGCCGGCCGCCGTCGATGTCGGCGACCTGTGGCACAAGGTCCGGGGTCAGACGTTCGCCACGGACATCGAGACCCTCCCAGAGCCTCGGCGTTTTCTGGTTCTCACCCCATCCATCGGCTCGAAACCGTCCACCGGGCTGACCGGCGGTTTCTCCGGGAGTGGCGCGTTCTTCAGCGGCAGTCCGGGCACCACGCACATCTCGTCGCTGTCAGGGGGCTTCAGCGTCACGCAGCAGAAGCAGGCGATGCTCGGCGTCAAGCTGGCACTGTTCACCGCTGATGATCGCTGGTTCATCCTGGGGGACAATCGGCTCTCGTGGACGTCGCAGGACACGTACAGCCTGGGTGGACGCGCGCCGGGAAGCTCCGCCGAGAACCTGAGGTTCGATTCGTCCCGACTGTACGGAACCGTCTACCGTAACGTCGAGCCTGGTCTGTTCGTCGGCGTCGGGCTGAACGTCAACACGCATTCGAACGTACGGGCGAGCGCTGGCGACCCGGCGTCGTTCAACCGGTCTGCGTACGTGGCCTACAGCGCCGAGCACGGCTTCACCACCGAACACCAGACTTCCTCTGGAACGAGCGTTGGACTGCGGTACGACACCCGCGACAACGCCATCAACGCGCAACGGGGCTGGCTGGCGAGCGCAACCTACCGCACGTTCTTCCGCGGCGTGCTCGGCGGGGATTCGACGTGGCAGGAGGTGAATCTCGACGTGCGCACCTACAAGAGCCTGTCGAAGGATGGACGTCACAAGATCGCCTTCTGGTTCCTGGGCGACCTCGTGACTGGCGGGGCGGCGCCGTACTTCGACCTGCCGGCCACCGGTTCGGATGGGCGGTCAGCGCGCGGTTACAGCGAGGGCCGTTACCGGGGCGAGCATCTCCTCTATGGCGAGGCGGAGTACAGAGGCACGATTACGCGGAATGGGCTCGTCGGATTCGTCGCGTTCGCCAACGTCACGACGGTGGGCAGCGCGGAGAGCGGGGACAGGCTGTTCGGTTCCTACGCACCCGCTGCGGGTGTCGGGCTGCGCGTGCTGCTCAACAAGCGATCACAAACGAGGCTGTGCGCCGACTACGGCTGGGGCCGCGGCGGCTCGGGCGGATTCTACCTGGCCATTCAAGAGGCGTTCTGATCACCCGGAGATCTGTCTCGCCACGCTCCGCGACAGCAGGCTGGTGGACGTGAACGGTGACTCGTTCCGGCGATATCGCTCAGGCAGGTGGACAACGGACACTTCCCACTTTCCACCGTCGCCTTTCAGTTCAACAACTGCAATGGCGCCGCCATCGTCCGACCACGCGGGCAGAGTGAAGTGCCCCTTCAGCACCCGCGCCGGGCTGCGGCCGTCGGCACTGGCCACCCACAGGTCACCCTTCTCGTCCACGTAGCAGACGCGGTTCAGCTCCGCTGACGACCACCCCCACACCTCGCCGTCATACGGCTCGACGTCGCGGCGCTTGTGGATGACCAGGTTCCCCAATCTCACTTCGGTGGTCACCACCGCGCCGCCCATGTCCATCGCGTCGGCAAACCGCTTGCCCTGCGACGCGATGCCATACAACGGCAGCTTCGAGTCGGTCTTCAGTTCGATCTTGCCGAGGCCGGTCGGACTGGTCCGGCTCGATTTCAGCTTCCAGGCCTTGTCGATCCCTGGCGGTGGAGAGGCCAGGGGGCGCAGTTCCATCCCCTTGCCTGGCACCATCAGGTAGCCCAACTTGATGCCGCCGTTCTTCCTGTCCATGGCGGCGGTCTGGATGACGAGGGTCGCGCCGTCCCAAGCCAGTCCGGAGACGATGCCTCCCTGGAGCGTGGGACCGGAGATCGTCGCGACCAGTTCCCTGTCGACGCTCTGTGACACGAGCACGGCGCCCGCGGACAGGAAGAACAGTGTCGCCGGAATCAAGGCGCTGCGAACGGCGATGGACATGCCCTGTCAGCTCCTCCGCGCCCATTATGCCACGCGCGCCGAGGTTGTCGGGGGGGGCGGTGTCGCCCGGACATGACCGTCACACGTCTGCGCGCGACAAGCGGCGTGCGGCAAGCCCGATCGGCACGACCGTCCAGAGCACCAGCGAGCAGGATAGGACGACCGCGGCGCCCGTCGCGCCTCCGGTGAAACGCAGCAGAGCAAGCGAGGCGGCGCCGAAGGCAGCGGTGCCTTCGATGGCGAGCAGGGTGCCCGTCCGGACCGCATCCACCGGGTTGATGAGGACCGCGGTGATCAGCAGGCGCGAGGCGTGGCCGGAGCGAAGCAGCGAGGCCACCCCGAGCGCCGCCAGGTCGAACAACACCACCGCCACGAACCACACGACCAGCGCCACCGCGAGCGCGCGCGTCCGACGTCCCGTGCTGCCCGCCGCGATCAGCGCGGCGATCCCGAGAAACACGGCCGTCAGCACCGCCGCACCGCCTATCAGCGCGACAAACGAGGTCACGCCGTCGCTGCCCGCTCGAGAGAAGATGACCAGGCCCGACGCCCCGAAGCCCAGTGCCTGTGCGCCGATCAGCGCTTCGAACAGTCCCAGCAGTTTACCGAGCAGGATCTTCCAGCGGGCTACGGGCTGCGAGAACAGCAATTCCGCCGCGCCGCGGTCCGGCGCCAGCGCCAGGACGCCGATCACGATCGCCGTGAGCGGCACCAGCAGCAAGACCAACTGGACGAGCGACACCGCGGTGCGCGCGAACTCCTGCACGCCGCTCCCGCCCGAGAGGATGTAGCCCGACAGCGCCACGCCGAGCGACAGGGCCGCGAACACCACGGCGAAGGTCTGCGTCCACCGCGAACGGACCGCCAGCGTCAGCTCCTGCCGGGCGCACAGCAACAAGGCGGAACGTGAGGTAGTGAGCGTCATCGGGGGGCCTGTCCTCCTGGTGGTCCAGCCGGGCCGAAGATCTCCGGGATCCCGACCGGGACGCCGCCCTTGGTGTCGGGATCGGCGAGCCGGGACGCTGCGTCGACGTAGGCGACGAGGTGCGAGCCCATTGGCGTCTCGAGCCGATCGACCCGCGTGAAGGTCGCGCTCGACGCGAGCACCCACGCCCGGGTCCGGTGATCCGCTACGTAGGCAACGGCGCCTTGCGGAAGCCGCGTCTCCTGACGGAGAAACGCGGCCAGGCACCCGATGTCGTCGAAGAACATCGGCTCCTCTCCCGGCGCCACCACCTGCGCGGCGACGCGCGGGTCCGACACGGTCATCCGGCAGAATCGGCACGCGTCGTGGCGAGGGTCGAGCGTGGCCGGCCCTGGCGGTCCGCCGCCACACGAGGCGGCGAGAATCACGGTGGCGACGACGGCGACGACCCACAACCGCGGCGCGTTCACCGGTGCTCTCCCACGAGTTCCCGATACAGGAGGTCGAGCCGTCCCTCCTCGGTCGTAATCGCGCGGATCTCACCGCCGGCAGCCCGAATCCGGTCGAGGATCTCGGGACGACCAGACGCCGGCCCGTGGACCACGATCTCGTCGGACGACCAGGCCGCATCAGGCCCCAGGGCGGCCAGGAACACGGCCGGCTCTGGTCCACCGGGGGCGAGGCGTACGCGCATCACACCCCGGTCGCCAAGGCGCTCGTGCAACTCCGCGCGGGTCAGCGTGGCAACCAACTGCCCTTCCACCAGCACGGCGAACCGATCGGCCAGGCGCTCGACGTCGCCCAGTTGGTGCGACGTGAACAGCACGGTCCCGTGGTCCTGCTTCCGGCGTTCCATCAGCGTGTAGAACGCGGACAGGCCCTCCGGGTCGAGCGCAGCTGTCGGCTCGTCAAGCAACATCACGGGCGCCTCGGCCAGCATGGCGACGGCCAGGCCGAGGCGTTGGACCATGCCGCCCGAATACGTGCCGACCGCCCGCCCGCTCGCGCCGTTGAGCGCCGCGAACCGCAGCACATCGCCGGTGCGACCGGGGCCGGCACCGCGCAGCTCGCGATAGAACTCGACGACCTCATAGCCGGTCAACGCTTCGGGGAACGAGACCTTCTGCGGCAGGTATGAGATGTCACGTCGTGCGTGGGGCTCTGACGCCGGACGGCCCGGCTCGCCCAGGAGCACCTGGCCGCGGCTCGGGCGGATCAGCCCGGCGGCAGCCTTGAGCGACGTGGTCTTCCCAGATCCGTTCGGCCCGAGCAGCGCAACGGCCTCGCCGCGGCGGACATCGAGCGACAGGTCGATCACGGCGCGATGCGCCCCGAAGGACTTCGTGAAGCTCCGGAACGCAATCATGGCCGGGCGCCTTTCCTCCGCGCCACCCGCGCCCCCTTCGTGAGGACGACGCCACCCGCACCGGCCACGGCGACCGCGATCGCGATTCCGCGCACATCGCCCGCGGACCGGTCCTGGCGCGCGGGGGGCACCGCCGGGAGCGACGGGGGGCGCACGAGCGGCGACCGGTCCTCGGGCGACACGGCCTCGAGCACCGGAAACGCGCGTTCAGCCAGCCCGAGCGCGGTCGCCGCAAAGCTCTGGGCGATGAGGTCTGCCGCAATCAGATTGCCCCGCAGGTGATCGAAGACGCTCGACAACCGAAATGGCCTGTCGCTACGGCCGTCGCCGTCGAGGTCCGGCTCGTCGTTGTCGGACCAGTAGTTGCCGTCGAATGTCGTGTCCGTCCGCTTTCCCACCAGCGACAGCGGTGTCATGTTGCCGACGAACGAGTTCCCCTCGAACCGCACGTCCGCGCACGATGCGAACAGCACGATCGCGATGTCGGATTGGGCGACGATGTTGCGGCGAAACACGTCGCGGCGCGAACCTTCGAGAAAGATCCCCCGGGCGTTGTCCGCGATCAGGTTGTCCTCCGCGATGACATCGTCGCACCCCTGGAAGAGCAGGCCAACCGACGCAAACCCGCGGTTGTGGAGGAAGCGATTGCGGCGGAAGACGATCCGCCGCGAGTACATGATCGCGGTGCCGGCGGCACCGTTCTCGAACACGTTGTCCTCGAACAGGTTGTCATCGGAGAACATGTAGTGGAGGCCGTAGCGGACGTCCCGAACCTGGTTCCCGCCGATATGGCCTTTCGAGGACGACTGCAGGTAGATCCCGTCGCGCGCCTCGACGATCACGTTCTGCTCGAGGCGAAACCCTTCCGTGTTCCACGCATGGATTCCGGATCCCTTCTCGCCGGGATCCCTGCCCGGGATGCCGTTGATGCGGCAGCGGACGACCCGGGTGCCGTGCGCCTCGCGAAGATAGACTCCGAAGAGCGAGCGGCGCACGTAGCAATCTCGAATGGTAGCCCGCCGTCCGGCGACGTGGATCCCGGACGAGTCGCGGCCGAGGTCGCCCCCGTTCCGGCCATCCACGTCGAACCCGTCGATCACCACATCGTCGGCCCTCACGCGGATGACGCTGCCGACGCCGGACCCCACGAGCAGCGGGCGTCCGTGCCCAATGAGGGTGATCGGCCGATCGATCTCCAGATCGCCGGTGTAGGTTCCCGCGGCGACCTCCACCGTGGCGCCGGAGGCTGCGTCGTCGATCCGTCGCTGGAGTGGCGACACCTGTCCGGAGGCCGGGCGGGGCTCGAGCGTGCCCGGCGACGTGCCATGGTCCGCGATGCCCTGCGGTCCCACGGCCGAGACGGCCGCGAGAGCCAGCGCGAGGATCACGCGCTCCCCATCCGCCGCGCGCGCCCAGCGCTTCGCCACGCGAGGAACAACGCCAGCAGCAGGGCCGGGACCACCAGGCCCAGCGCGTACGACGCGGCCGCCGGGTACGAATACACCTCGAAATTCGCCAGCTGCTTGTAGCCGAACATCGGCGGCATGAACGCCGGGACCTTGACCGCCGCAGTCGGCGCCAGCGAGTGACCGTAGCTGTACATTTTGAATGCGAACGACCAGATGGCAAACCCGGCGAAGTAGAGATACAAGACGATCACGTCAACCAGCTGCGACATCGTGCCGTGAACCGCCGCACGCAGGAACAACAGACCGAGCGCGCCGACCACGAACGGCAGCCACTTGAACTCGGTGAAGTCGTCGGTGACCAGGTCCTTCATCCCGATGTAGTGGTTGAGGACGTTGATCTCCTTCACGTCCTGGCCGCGGTTTCCCCCGTCCAGCTTGTAGCTGTAGATGTCCATTCGCAGGCCATCCGGGTACTGCGGGGCGAACATCGTCAGGTTCCACAGCGGAAAGATGTAGACCGCAACCAGCAGCACGGCTGCAAGGACGAGCAGCACGCGCGACCGCAGGTCCAGCGGCACGGCCATGAACCCATTCGCCCGTTCGATGAGCCTTTGCATCATCCGTCTCCACCACGACGACAGGGGCGCGGCGCGCCGCGCCCCCATCGCCGCGCGGCAGCGGGATTACTTCTTCTTGACGATCAGGTAGCCCTGCATCTCCTGGTGGAGCGCCGAGCAGAAGTTCGTGCAGTAGTACGGGAACACGCCGGCCTTGTCGACCTTGAACGTCACGGTCTTGGTCTCGCCCGGGTCGACGACCACGTTGATGTTGTAGTCGAGCAACCCGAGGCCGTGCAGTTCGTCGGTCGTCTGCTCGATGTTGGTGAGCGCGATCGTGACGATGTCGCCCTCGTTCACCTCGATCGCGGACGGCGTGATGGTCGACCGCACGAGCACGGTCTTGACGATGACCTTGTTGCCCTGACGGGTCACCCCCGCGTCCTTCACATCCCAGACCGCGAGCGGATGCTTGTTCTCTTCCTTCGGGTAGACCTCGATCGGGTGCAACTTGTCGGCCTTCACCATCTGCGCGTAGTGCGGCTCGGGCTCGGTGAACGCATCGTAGAGAAGCTTCATCTTCTCCTCGGAGATGTCCACGAGCTGTGACGATTCCGGCTGCGACGGCCCGACCGAGAGGTGCCGCCCGTGCGAGAGCTTGTTGAGACCGACCAGGTACTTGCCGTCGGGCGAGACCGTGTCGCCCTCGGCGGCGGTCAGATGGCCGATCGAGTAGGACATCGGTATCTTGTCCACGACCTCCCAGGTCCCGAGCTTCCACTTTGCGATGGCGCTGTCGACAAACAGAGACGTGTAGGCCCAGCCGTCCGGCGCGAACTGCGTGTGGAGTGGCCCGAGACCGACCGTGACCTCCGCTTCCTTGATCGACTCGTACTTCAGTACAGGGATCCCGTCCTCATCGCCGGTGAAGTCCTTGTTGCGAATCGCCGTCTGGATCTTCTCGAAATTGAACACGGTCGTGACACCCTGGAGCTTGCCCGAGCCCACGATCCACTTTCCGTCGGGCGCGACGTCCACCCCGTGCGGCGACTTTCCGCACGGCATCAGGTAGACGATGCCCGGCACCTTCTTCGGATCGAGGACCTTCACCCCGCCGATCAGCTCGCCCTTGCCCTCGGCAATCGCCTTCTCGGCGGCCTTCCAGTCCACCGCCGCGATGTAGTCGCGATCGCGCTGCGACGCGGTGACCTCGAGCTTGCCCGTCGCCCGCTCGGCGTTGTAGCAGGTCCAGAACATCCACCCGTCCGACATCTTCTTGCCCGCGTCGCCGAGGTCGTAGTCGAACGGCGGCATCAAGATTTCCCAGCCCATCGAGATCTGGCCCGTCTTCGGATCGATCTTCATCGCCGCCACGACGCCCTTGTACTCGGTGGCGTACTTGTCGATACCGACCACGGTGCCCTTCGGGATCGGGATCGAGAAGCGCGACGCCATCATCGAGTAATCCGTGTTGGGCGTCACGAACGCCGACCCATGGTTCCCCGACACGTTCGGCACCGGGCCGAAGATCTGCTTGGTCTTGAAGTCCCGCAGATCGATGCGCGCCACGCGGCCGTTCATGTCGTTGACGAACAGCCAGCGACCGTCGTAGTCGCCGGCGGTCTCCGAGAGAGCCGGGTGGTGCACGTCACCCCAAGTCAGCCCGCCCAACATGGCCTTCGACTCGTCGTCGAACCCGTAGCCGGTCCCCGGGTAGGGCGTGAACACAGGGATCGTCGACAGGTGGCGCATGGACGGCACTCCGTACACGTAGACCTGCCCCGAATGGCCGCCGGAAGAGAACATGTAGTACTCATCAAGATCGCCGGGCGCCACGTAGGTCTTCTGCGCCGCCACCGCCATGTCAGATGCACCCGCCGCGGCCTTCTTTGCCTTTGGCGCGGTCGGCGCGCATTTGCCGGCCATGACGCCAAGCGCCAGGACGGCAACGAGCGTAAACAGGGTTCTCACGCGAGCCGTCAGCTTCATGCAGCCTCCTCCCAGGGGGCCGACGCGGGGCGCGGCCCCGAACTCACACGACGTTCGGTCTCGTGGTTCGATTCACCAGGGCAGCCAGGTCATGCGTTCGCACGCCTGGCCATCTGTGCTCACTCAACGGCCTGCGGGCGGCTTCGGCGCCCTCTCGGTCTCGGCCTTCTGCCGCTGGTATTCGGCAAACGCCTCCCGCAGCTTCTGGATTGCCACCTGCTTCTCGGCCGGCGACAGGATGATCTGTCTCGAGAGAACGACTGACATCGTCCCGGTGGGGTTCATGAAGAAGTCATCCACCGTGCGACCGAACCGGCGCTGCGTGTCCTCGACGGCGACGGACAGGTCGGGGCCGATCTGCGCCGGGCTCTTCACCCCGAGCGAGGAGATGTTGTGGCACACGAAGCATCCGGTCTTCACGAACCACGCGCCGGGACCGGTCTTCATCCGCTCCTCCTCGACCTTCTCGTCGGGGGTCTGCGGGTCGGTGCGCGGGACGCCGGCGACGAATTCGGCCGGCACCGGAGTCTTCCGCCACGACTGGACCAGGATGGCGAGCGACTGCGCGTCCTTGGTCCCGAAGTTGAAGTTCGGCATCACCGTGTCGGCCACCAGCGCCTTCGGGTCCTTCAGGTGGGCGACATGCCACGCGAACGCCGTCTTCTGACCGGACAGCCGGCTGTAGTCGTACTGTTCAGGCGCCTTGTCGCCAACGAACGTGAGATCCGGCCCGATCGTGCCGCCCCGCCCGTTGATCGTGTGGCATGCCCGGCACCCCTTCTCCCTGACCAACCGCTTGCCGAGGTTGATCGCGTCGGCCCCCTTGGTCTCACGGTCGTACCGATGACAGACGTTGCAGTTCATCTGCATCAGCGCGTGCTTGTTGTCCGCGATCGAATAGGCCTCGCCAAGGTCCTTTCCGAGCATCGGCTCCTCCCAGAACGCCACAGGACCGTGCGCCGGCTCGACGTCGACCGCCCACCCCTGTCCGCCGTGGCACGACGTGCACCCGAAGCGCTCGGGCGGGTGCGCTCGCAACAGGTCCGCGGGATGTGTGCGGTGGGGTTCGTCCGCCGTCTCGAAGCCCTTCCACGCTGTGGCCTGGTGGCAGGTGACGCATCGATCGGCGTGTCCCAGCGCCGGCACCCAGATCTGCTGGAGACCCGACGGCACCACGCGCGCCTTCTCCTGGCCGAACTTGTCGGCGACCATCTGGTGGAATTCGCGCTGGTAATAGCGCCACTCGTGCTCGCGGTCGTTCCGGGTGAACAGCACCGTTGACACCACCAGCAGCAGGCCGACGACGGCCAGCACGGGCCGATCCCGGCGCGGGTAGGGCGAGTTGGTTCGCTGTTCCATGTCAGAGCCTCGTCGGGATCTCGGGCCACGTCTCCCACGGCCAGTACAGGTGCCAGTACGGGCCGCGCATGAACGTCCCGACCAGTGTGAGGATGAGAACGACCGCGACGACACCCAGGAACACGAGGTTCTGCGCCCGTCGCGTCCGCGGGAACCACGAGCCGGCCGCGGCGCCGGGGCTCCGGTCGATCCACGGCCAGGCCGTGAGCAGCCCGACCAGCACGCCCGGCAACAGGACGCCGCCAAGGAACGCACCGTTGATCGTGAACGTCCCCAACCGGATCGTCGTGTCCGTCACGATCTCCTGCAGCCAGAGGAAGTACCACGGCGCCTTGGCCGGATTCGGGGTGACGAGCGCATTGGCCGCTTCCTCGAGCGGCGACCGCATCAGCGCCGCCATGATGCTGAGCACGGCGAACGTGCCGAGCACGACGATCGCCGTGCGTCGAGTGAGGTCGGGCACCGCGTTCACGGTCGCATCGGCGGCCTCGAGCGTCGTCGTGCGGACGGCCGGCGAGGTCCCGCGGGCCACGCCGAGGAGCGCGTAGGTCTTCGTTGTCGAAGCCGGGCTCGCCACCGGCGCGGGCAGGACCGACGCCCGGTCCGCTCGTGCCAGCCCGCCGTCCTTGCGCACCCGCCACATGTGATACGCGAAGAGCGCGCCGAGCGCCGCCGGCAGGACGATGACGTGCAGCGCGTAGAACCGGATGAGCGTCGGCTGGTCGATTCCACGCCCTCCGATCAGCAACTCGCGTATCGAGGGCCCGATCCACGGGATCGACGACGCGATGTTCGTGCCCACGGTCACCGCCCAGAACGCCAACTGGTCCCACGGCAGGAGGTAGCCGGTAAACGACAGGAACAGCGTGAGCAGGAGCATGACCACCCCGATCACCCAGTTCCATTCCCGGTGCTGGCCCTGCCCGACGCCGTTCTTGTACGCCCCGGTCAGAAACACCCTGACGAGGTGCAGGAACACCGCCGCGACCATCAGGTGCGCCGCGAACCGGTGAACCGCGCGGATCCACGATCCGAACGTGATCGCGTACTCGATGTCCTTCACCGACCCGTAGGCGCGCTCGACCGACGGCACATACAGGAACAGCAGCGGTCCGCCCGAGAGCACCAGCAGCAGCAACAGCGCCGCCGACACGGTGCCCAGCCAGAATGAGTAGGACCAGTCGAGCGATGACCTCTCGACCTTGGCCGGGAACCAGTGCAGCAGGAAATTCGAGACGATGGCGTCGCCGGACTGGCGGTCCGATCGGGGCCGCAGGCTCCAGAGACGTCGTGCGTGCACGCCGGGCGCTTCGGCCCGGGCGCGCGGCGTCGTGGCTGGCAGGCTCATGCGCACTCCTCCCTACGCGGTCGTGAGCCGGAAGTCGTGGCCCACTTCGTTGGCCAGGTCCACGACGAGTTGACCGTCATCCGACGCGAGCGACAGGTGGTACCACGCGAGTGGCCGCGGCGCGGGCCCTGACACGTTCCCCCCATCGCCGGTGTACTTCGACCCGTGGCACGGACACAGGAAACGGTGCGTGAGGCGGAGCGCCTTGCCGTCAACCGTGCGGGCCTCCGGATTCGAGAGCGCCTCGGCGCGGACCGTGCAGCCCAGGTGGGTGCACACCGCCGAAATCGCGTGGAACACCGTGCCCTCGCGGAAGATGAACAGCCGCTGGTCAGGAAGGAACTTGAGCCCGTCGGGGAACTCGGCGGGCAGGCCCACCTTCACCGTCGTGGGCGCGTCATAGGACACGTTGGGCACCAGCGAGCGGAGCGAGGCGGCGCCTTGGTAGCCGAGGGCCGCGATGCCCGCGCCGGTGCCGAGGGTCAGGAGAAAGTCACGCCTGTTCTGCGGTTCGCCCATGGATGCCTCGCTCGTTCGTATCGTCGAACCGTTCGGTAATGGCAAACTGCTCCATCGTCATCGCGTCGGTCGGGCAGCGTGTGGCGCACAGCCCGCAGCGGATGCACCGCTCGTCGTCCTTCACCATGGCCGACAGCGGCAGACCGCTGTCCCCGGCCCGCTCGATGAGCGTCTGGCGAGTGTCGGCACCGAGGCCGAGTTCCTCGAACGGCACGATGGCCAGACAGTACTCTGGACACACGTCGACGCACCGGTTGCACAGAACGCACTTCTCGGGGTCGTAGATGGTTTGGACGTGGCAGACGAGGCAGCGGGCGGCCTGCCGGCGCGCGTCCGATTCGGAATAGCCGGATTCGACCTCCGCGATCCCCGTGCGACGTCCAAGATCCAACGTCGGCGGAGCCGCGCGATCGAGTTCCTCGAAGCCGGCAATCATCCGGTAACGGGGCGTCGGGATCTTGGCGATGTCGAGACGGACGTCGAGCGGTGCGTCGTGCGGCGCGAGGAACTGGTGGATCGACCGTGCGGCCCGCTTGCCGTTCGCCACGGCGTCGATGAGATTGCGCGGCCCGAACGCGACGTCGCCGCCGGCGTACACCCCGCGAGCAGTGGTCGCCAGCGTGACCGGATCGATGCGAATCGTTCCGCCGGGAGCCAGCTCGACGCCATCCTCCGGCCTCAGGAACGCCAGGTCGGCGCGCTGACCAACCGCCAGGACGCATGCATCGGCCTCGACCGTGACGACATCGCCGTCGTCGTACGCAGGTGCGAATCGGCCAGTCGCGTCGAAGACCGACGTGACGGCGCGAAGCTCGATGGCCTGCAGGCGGCCCTGGCCGACGAAACGGTTCGGTCCGCGCCTGGGGACGAACCGAACGCCCTCGTTCTTCGCCTCCTCGAATTCCTCGTGTCCCTGGGTCGTTCGAAGGACGGGCATCTCGTCGAAACTCTCGAGCGAGACGATGGTGACCTCACGGGCCCCGCCGCGCAGCGCCGCCCGCGCCGAATCGAGCGCCTCCTTGGCGTGCGAGGCCGATTCCGCCGCGATCTCTCCGAGAGCGTCGATGCCGGCGTCGGCACCGAGCCGCAAGGCCGTTCGGGCCGCATCAAAGGCCACGAACCCCCCGCCGATCACCACAACTCGCCGGCCAAGATCCGCACGGTAGCCCCGGTTGACGTTGAGCAGGTAGTCGACCGCCTTGACGACGCCGTCGAGCTCGATGCCCGTCACCTGGATGTCGCGGCCCTTGGAGACACCGACCGACAGGAAGATCGCCTCGAAGCCCAGCTCCCTGAGAGCGGCGAGGCCGAAGTCGGGCGACAGGGTGACGCCCGTTTTCAGCGTCACGCCGAGCGCCAGGATCTTGTCGATCTCCGCCCGGATCAATGAGCGAGGGAGGCGGTATTCCGGGATGCCAAACCGCATCATCCCGCCGGGCTCGTCGGCGGACTCGAACACCGTCACCGCGTGGCCGAGCAGCGCGAGGTCGTGCGCGGCCGCCAGGCCTGCCGGCCCGGCGCCCACGACCGCGACACGAGAGCGTGAAGCCGGCGCGTCGGGCGTCCGCACCGCACTGGACGGCGTCACGGGAAGGTGGCCGGCGTATCGATTGCCCTCGTCGATGAGCGTCGTGAGCAGGCGGTCCTGAGTGCCGGGTTGCGTCGATTCGACGCCGTACTGCTCGGTGACGAACCGCTTGAGGGCGCGGATGGAGATTGGGGCGTCAATCGCGGCCCGGCGGCATGCGTCCTCGCAAGGCGCAGCGCAGACCCGACCGCAGACGGACGCAAATGGATTGGGAGCCCGGGCGACGAGGTACGCATCCTCGTCCCGCCCGTCGGCAATCAGTTGCACATACCGACCCGCGTCGGTGGCGACCGGACAACCCGACTGGCACTTGACCTGGGCCTTCCAGTGGTCCAGATCGGGGAGGCGGACGGGCAAAGCCATACGTCCCTCAGGGCGGGAGTGTCGCCTCGACCGAGCGCGGCGCTCAATCAGGGCACGAGCATTTCTGCTCAATCGTTTCGACCGGACCGTCCTGACTCCGAAGCGGACGCCGCCGACCGACCCCCACCCGGGGGATGACTCGGTTGTAGATGTGAAATCTACTACGGTCGCTCCGGCTCCGCAAGATCACCCACCTTGCAGCGACGCGATGCTACCCGGACGGCGGCTGGAGTCCTGATGATCCAGGTCATACGGCATGAACAACGCGGAACGAGGCGCGCAGAGGGATGCCGCGGCATCACGCACAGGCGATACCAGCTGCCACCGCTGGAGTCCCGACAGGAAATTGAATGAGGGCATACCACGATGCGTGTTGCCGCCGGTGGTCTTCCAGAATGGCGCCTCGCCGCGGCTGGAGCGGCCGTCCACGCCGGGTCACGCACGCCGACCTGCGCGCCGGCCGGTGTTACCAAACGGTCCCGCAGCACTCTGTATGACCGAGGGCGGGTCATGAGGCTCGCCACAGGGGAGGATACGGACATGCTGGCACACGACAGGAACTGGATTGTGGTTGCGCTCGCGGCGAGCGCGTTGATCGTCGGTGGAACGAACCGGTTGGCGGCGCGGCAGGACAACGCGATGGGCCATGAAACGGCGCGGCCCGCGGCGGCCACCGCGCGATCGGCGATCGACCACGCGCAGTTGCGGCAGGACATGCGGAAGCTCTGGTCCGATCACGCGATCTGGACCAGGGAGTATATCGTCGCGGCGGTGGACGGCACACCCGACGCACAGGCGGCGGCCACCCGGCTTCTGAGAAACCAGGACGACATCGGGCGGGCCATCGCGTCCTTCTACGGAGATGCCGCCGGCGAGAAACTGACCGGCCTGCTGAAGCAACACATTCTCATTGCCGTCGACCTCGTGGCCGCAGCGAAAGCAGGCGACCACGCCAAGTCCGCCGCCGCGGATCGCGCATGGACGGCCAATGGGGAGCAGATCGCGGACTTCCTGAGCCGAGCGAACCCCAACTGGCCGAGGGCGGCCGTCGCCGACATGATGGCCATGCACCTGGCGACGACGACCAAGGAGGTCGTGGCGCGCCTCAACAAGAAGTGGGATGACGATGTCCAGGCGTTCGACGAGGTGTACTCGCATCTGATGAAGATGGCGGATGTCCTGACCGACGGCATCGTCAAGCAGTTCGCCGCCGGAGCGTGATCCGGACCGCAGTGGCCGGCGTCGGTTCGGCTGGCAGATCGGATCTCGGAAGCCTGGGTTGTGCTGGTGGGCGCGTCGTGATCAGACCTCGGAACGGGATGGTGGAGCCACCCTGGCCAGCGGCAGGAACACGGTGACCGTGGTTCCCTGGTTCTCGACGCTCTCGATCACGATGCGCCCACCGCATCGCATCACCAGGTCCCGCACGATCGTCAGGCCGAGGCCGGTGCCACGTTCCTCCACCGCCTTTGCGTTCCTCGCCCTGAAAAACTCCCCGAAGAGGCGCGGCTGTTCTTCCACTGGGATCCCGATCCCCGTGTCGGCCACCACGATCCGCGCACGCTCCCCCTTCGCGCGCAAGCTCGACGCGCACGCCGCCGACGCGCGTGTACTTCACGGCGTTTCCCACGAGGTTGTCGGCCATGCGGTCGACTCCCGCCTCGTCCGACCACACCGAGAGGCCCTCCTCAGGGCAGGAGAATTGAAGCGACACGTTCTTGGCACGGCTGGCAGCATCGAACCTCGCGCACACGCGCCGGAGCGCCTCGGCCAGGTCAACGAGCCCCTGCGTCGTCTTTTCCTCGCGGACATCGGTCCGGCCCGCGGCCAGATCGAGCAGGTCGTCCACGAGCGTCCAGAGAAACGCGATGCGGTGCCGGAGAACGAAGAGGGGAATCGTGCGGCAGAGCGAGGAGCCCGCCGCGGAACACGGGAGGAGGGCCGCGCCGAATGGCGTCGACGCGGCCATGGCCCTCGAGGAATCCGGATCGGGTCTCCACCCGCAGGCAGTAGTCCCTGTCCGGCGAGGTTGATGCTCCGATTTCCTACCGCTTGACGAGCTCCACGCGCCGATTGCGGGCGCGGCCGTCCTCGGCGTCGTTGCTGGCGACCGGAGCGAGCGGGCCGACGCCACGGCCGACAAGACGCGCGGCGGCGATTCCGTGCTTGGCCACGAGCGCCTGCACCACCGCGTCGGCACGGGCCTGCGACAGTCTCGTGTTCACGTCCAGCGACGAGACGTTGTCCGTGTGGCCGACGACGAAGACCTTCAGCGCCGGGTCCGCCGTGAGGAACTTCGCAATCTCCGCGACGGCGGCATCCGACTCCGCTTTCAGCTCGGACTTGCCGGTGTCGAAGTAGATGCCCGGGACCTCCACGTGGCCGGCGGCCTTCAGGCCCGACTGGAAGAGCTCCGCGCTCGCGATCACTTCCTGCACCATCGCCTGTTTCTCGACGATGGTCAGGAGGTACCCCTTCATCCAGGCGGTATCGACCTGCGCCCAGATCTCCTGGCCGTTCCTGGACACTTTCAGGACCGTGTACCGCTGGTCTTCGTACTGGACGGCGCCGCCGATCTTGGCGACGGCCTGCTGGTGGTTGCGGATGATAGCCAGCGGGCTCGGGGCCGTCTGCCCCGCATCCGTCTGGTACTTGATCTCGAAGCGCCGGCCCTCCACCGCCTGTGTCGTCTTGCCGGTCTTGAAGACCACGCGGTCGAAATCGGTCGCTTTGCACAACACGATGCGCATGCCCTGCATGCGAGAGAAGAGCGGGTGGTCCTTGCAGCCGGCGGCATCCGGCGATTTTGCCTGCGGGGCGTTTCCCTCCCGGAATCCGATATGGTGCCACGGATGTTATCACTGTGGCACCGCTCTCCTCCGGTGGCCGCCTCATTCGCTACGTGGCTGCGCCAGCTGACGCCTCCTTGGGCGCCCAGGACACGTCCATGCCCGCCCGCTTGTAGAGCGAGAGCAGAGCGGCCTTGTCTACGGTTCGGGTATAGGCCTCCTCGGGGGAGACGACCTGTCTCTTCACCAAGTCGAACAGGGACTCGTTCATCATGCACATGCCGAATTTCTTGCCGGCCTGCATGATGGACGGGATCTGAAACGTCTTGGCCTCGCGAATCAGGTTGCACACCGGAGGCGTGGCGATCAGCACCTCGAGCGCGGCCACGCGGCCCCCGCCAATCTTCCGGCACAGGACCTGGCTCACGACCGCGCGCAGGCTCTCCGCCAGCATGATCCGGATCTGCTGCTGCCGATCCGCCGGGAACTGGTTGATGACCCGGTCGACCGTGGACGGCGCCGACGAGGTGTGGAGCGTGCCGAACACGAGGTGCCCTGTCTCGGCGGTCTCGATGGCGATCGCCACGGTTTCGAGGTCGCGCATCTCGCCCACCAGGACGATGTCCGGGTCTTCGCGCAGCGCGGCGCGCAGCGCGTGCTTGAACGAGTCGGTGTGGCCGCCCACCTCCCGCTGGTTCACGAGGCACTTCTTGTTCTCGTGGACGAACTCGAGCGGGTCTTCGATCGTGATGATGTGGTCGCTTCGGTTGCGGTTGACGTAGTCGATCAGGGCGCAGAGCGTCGTGGACTTCCCCGACCCCGTCGGGCCCGTGATGAGGACGAGGCCTTTCGGGAGGTGACAAACCTCGAGGAGTTCTCGCGGGAGAGCCATCTCCTCGGCCGTCATGATCTTGCTCGGGATCACGCGGAAGACGCCACCCGGACCCTTCCGATCGACGAACAGGTTGCAGCGAAATCGCGCGAGCCCCGCAATTTCGTAGGCGAAATCGGTATCGTGGCGCTCGGCGTACTCCTGGCGGTACCGCGGCGGGGCAATCGGCAGCAGCAGCCGCTCCGTATCGGCGGCCGTCAGCGCCGCGCGCCCGGCAATGGCCTCGATCTGGCCATCGTGCCGCAACAGGGGCGGGGATCCAGCGGACACGTGCAGGTCGGACGCCTTCCGTGCCACCATCAACCGGAACAACTCCTCGATCTCGGGCGTCCCGGGCGTCACCGGAGCGCGGGCGTCGGGCTCGGCGGGCCGCCCTTCGGGCACCGTCGCTCTACCGTCCAATGCCATCGAGGCCTGGCAGTGCGGGCAGCGGATCGAGAACGAACCGGCCGGCACTCTCGCGTCGTCGATGAGCAAGCGTCGCGCACACTGTGGGCAGGTCACTTCCACGCTATGTCTCCCGTATCTCGGCAACCCTGGAAATGCGGTCCTTCTGGATGAGGTGCTGCCTGTGGCCAGACTGCACGAGCAGAAACGCCTCGGGCCGATTCAGATGGTCGACCAGCCGGCGCTGGTTCTCCGGCATGTCGATGACAATCTCGCCCTCGAAACGCTCGCTTCCCGCTTCGACGAGAACGTGGCGGACGAGGGCCGCCGAATCCCACGACCGCTCGTCCTCCCGTGAGGGTGACGCCACGGACAGCGACAGCACCTGGCGCTTGTTCACCAGGACGGTCGACCCTCCCTCACCTGACCGGAACGGGAAGAACGATGACGGGCCGTTGATCCACTCCTGGGGGAGCATCGGCCCGGTCTGCAGCGCGGACAGCACGGGCAGGTAGCAGGTGCCGTGAAGCACGGTGCCATCCAGACACTGGATATCTGTTTCTACCTGAACCGTTGGGACCCTGAGATCATCCATATACGTCTGCTCGGAGGGCTCGGGTGCGGCCGCCAGAGGCCGGCCTTCCAAGGAACAATCGGCATGTTGGGCCGTCCGCATGACCGCTGTCGTCGAACTGGTGCCCGGGAAGCTGTTCGAGGAGACCATCTGCACGGGTGTCGGCATTCCCCACCCGGCGGGCGCAATGGGGCGGTAATTGCGGGGGCCGAAGCGGAGAGCAGTATTCGGCAGGCTGCCGGGCGCGGCGCGGCGCGCCGCGCCCGGACGGTGCACAGGTCGTCGGCGGGCCTGAGCCCGCCGGTCTATAGGTTGAACCGGCCCACCAACTGCTGGAGCTGGCCGGCCATGGTCGCGAGCGACCGTGCCGCCCCCTGCGTGTCGGCCGCTCCCCTGGTCGTGCCGTCGGCTGCAGTGGCCACGCCGGCGATGTTGCGCGCGATCTCCGCGGACCCGCGCGCCGCCTCGGTGATGTTCCGCCCGATCTCGTTGGTCGTCGCCGTTTGCTCCTCCACCGCCGAGGCGATGGTGTTCGACACGTCGTCGATTTGGCTGATGAGGGCGCTGATTTGCCGGATGGCTTCCACCGCTCCGCTGGTGTCCCCCTGGATGGCGGCGATCTTCCCGCTGATGTCCTCGGTCGCCTTCGCCGTTTCCTTGGCCAGTTCCTTCACTTCGTTGGCCACCACGGCAAATCCCTTGCCGGCATCCCCGGCCCGGGCCGCCTCGATGGTCGCATTGAGCGCCAGGAGGTTGGTCTGTTCGGCAATCGACGTGATGACCTTGATGACGTTGCCAATCTCGGTCGAGGAATCGCCCAGCTTCTGGACTGTCTGGTTGGTGGTGTCAGCCACCCCAACGGCGTGCTTGGCCATCCGGGCCGCCTCGTTCGCGCTCTTGGCGATCTCGCGCACCGACGCGAGCATCTCCTCGGCGCTCGTGGCGACGACGGTCAGGTTACGCGAGATCTGCTCGGAAGCGGCCGAGACGACGCCCACCTGGGTCGAGGTCTCCTCGGCGTTGCCCGTCATCTGCTGGCTGATGGCTCCCAGTTCTTCCGCCGAGCCGCCCAGTGCCTGGGCGTTCTGCGTGATCTGCTCGATGTTCTCCCTGAGGCCTGTCACCATCGTGTTGATGGAGGTCTTCATGGCGGCATGGTCGCCAACGTAGGCCCCGGCCACCTGGACCCGCAGATCCTGCTTGGCCACCTTCTCGAGGACGGCCGCGGCTTCATTCAGTGGCTTGATGATCGCATCGAGCGTGTCGTTGACCCCCTGGATGATCGCGCGAAAGTCCCCCTGGTGCTTCGCCGCGTCAGCGCGCATCGCGAGTCGCCCTTCGATGGCCGCTTGCGACAAGGCTGTGGCATCCTGGACGAGGGCGCGCACGCCACGGACGGTGCCGTCGAGGCCGGCGTTGACCTTCGCAAACAACTCGGCTACCTGCCGGGTGTCGGCGTCGGACGAGCCGACGGTGGTATCTACCGCGAGATTGCCCAGCGAGAGACGCTCGAGGTTGACGACCAGCTTGTTCACCTCTTGGCCCTGGAAGTCGGCCTGCTTCTTGGCGACCCGCGCCGCGGTCTTGACGGCGGTAAGGTCGGTGGCCACCTCCATCGCGCCGACGACCCGCCCCGTCTCGTCCTTGATCGGGACGCCGGAGTAGGCGATGTCGAGCGCCTTGCCCTGAGGATGCACATCTGTCTCGCCACTGACCATCTGGCCGCGCGCCATGCACTGCCCCGTGGCACAGCGATCGGTTCCGCAGTCTGCCGCGCGGAGGTGATCGCGGCACTGCGTGCCCAGCAGCGCCTGCAGCGGCCGGCCGGTGAGGTCGGAGATCACTCGGTTGGCGTACTGGATGCGGAACTCGCGGTCGATGATGAAGGCCGGTGTCGGCATTACGTCGATCAGCGCGACCACCGCGTCGAGCGTGTGGTTGAGACCGTCGATGACCTTCCGGAAGTCCCCCTGGTGTTTCGCTGCGTCGGCGCGAACCGTCAGCCGGCCGGTGGCGGCCGTCCGCGCCAGTCCGTCGGCATCGGCAACCATCAGGTTGACCGCCTGGATGCAGGTGTTGAGGTTGTTCTTGATCTCGTTGAAGTCGCCCCGGTATTCGTCGGTGATTCGCGGCGGAATGTCCCCCTTGCTGATCCGATCGACGTATTCGGCCGCCATGTTCAGCGGTCCGATGACCGCGTCCAGCGTGTTGTTGACCCCCTGGATGGTCTTCCGGAAATCGCCCTGGTGGCGCGACGCATCCGCGCGCGCGTCCAGCTTGCCCTCCACGGCTGAGGTCGCCAGCGACGTCGCGTCGGCGACTAGTCGCTCGATGGCGTCGATGCAGGTATTGAGGTTGTTCTTCAACTCGTTGAAGTCGCCGCGGTACTCCTCGGTGACCCGCGACGGTATGTTGCCCTTGCTGATCCGATCGACGTATTCGGCCGCCATGTTGAGCGGCCCGATGACCGCGTCCAGCGTGTCGTTGAGGCCGCGCAGGATCTTCCGATAGACGCCCGCCGACTTCTCCGCGTCCACGCGCACCGCGAGCCGGCCTTCCCTGGTGCCGGTAATCGCCACGCCGATCTGGTCCACCAGGATCCCGAGGGCGCCGATGCAGGTATTGAGGTTGTTCTTCAGCTCGTTGAAATCGCCCTGGTACGTGTCGGTGATAGCGGGCGGGATGTCGCCCTTGCTGATGCGGTCCACATATTCCGCCGCCATGTTCAGCGGGCCGATGATGGCATCGAGCGTGTCGTTGACGCCCTGGATGATCTCGCGATAGCCCCCTTCGAACTTGGCGACGTCGCCGCGGGTGGCCAGCTTGCCATCGACCGCCGAGCGCGACAACATGGCCGCTTCGCCGACCAGGCCACGCAGGGCGGTGACGGTCGCCTTCAGTGCCGGCGCGATCTCATCCTCGGCATCCTTCGCGTGGACCTCGACAGAGAGATCGCCGCGAGCGATCTTCTGGAGCGCCGCGACGACGTCGCCCTGGAGGGCGTCGGCGAACTGGTCCATGGCGCTCGTCAGCTGTCCGATCTCGTCCTTACGGCCGAGGCGCAACCGCCGGCCGAGGTGCCCCTTGGTCAGCTCCCGCATCATCTCGACGCCGCGGGCGAGCGGCCGCGTGATGCTGGAACTGATGACGAGGCCGAGACCGACGGCGAGCAGAAAGCCGACGAACCCGGCGGTCGCCATCTGGCGTGCGGACGACCTGGCCGTCTCGTTGCTCGCGGTTTCGAGGGCTTCAGCACTCGCGACGTTGAAACTCACGAGTGTGCCGATGGCCGCTCCTACCGCCTTTCGGGAATTCGCCGTCTTGCCGCCGTCGCGTGTCGCGTCGATCACGGCTTTCGATCGACCCGCCTTCGTCTCCGAGAAACTCCACTCCACCTGTGCCAGGTAGTCCCGAAGCGCGGCGTCGAACACGGCCAACGCCGCCTTCTTCTTCTCGTCCTTCGTCAAGAGGGCGTACTTCGCAGCTTCGCCCTTGATGGTCGCGATGGATTTGGCCGCGTTCTGCACAGTCAACTCGTACTCGTCGGGGAGGAGCACGACCTTGTAGACGTCTCCCCGAAGCCGGTAGAGTTCGGCGTTGACGATCGCCAGCTGTGTCGTCGGAACGAACTCGTTCGCATAGAGCGAACTCTGGTTCGCCTGCATGTCACCGATGTTTCGATAACCAAGAACCGCGACCACGCCGAGCATCAGCGCGACCGCGAGGAATCCTCCGACGAGCTTGACGCCCGTCTTCAGATTGTTGAGTGATGCCATCGACCTTCTCCCGCCGTATCTTTGCGGCACGTCATGATGAGGTAATGAATGAGGCCTTGCTTCGAAGTCGAGTAACCAAGAATCGGACCGGGCGCTCTCGTAGGCACCGCGGCGGGGCCGTTCAGGCGAACGCCCGAATCCGGCCAGTAATTGTGTGGTTGATTGAAGGAAATGACGCGGCTGACAAGCTCAGCCGTGTATAAGTGTCGACATCCCGATGATGACCACCTTCCGACCGTCAGCCCTTTCGCCACCCTGCCGCTCACGCACGCATCCGTATTCACACGATCCTTCTACTGTTGAGAATCGGCACAACCATCGTGTTCTGTAATTAGGCACGGACGAGCTTTGGGGACCAAGCGCGCTGGCCAGAGTGAGTTGCGGTAGCACGCCCGCGCGCCCCCCATGGCACGCCGCCGCGCCACTCCCCTTCTGCAAATCGCCAACCTGGACTATTCTCTTCGCCAACTTGCTGCGTCGGAGAATGAGTCTTCGTCGCTCGATCCAGCCCCGTGGCGTGCCGCATGAAACTACTCGTGTCTCGGATCCTCGTGTGCGTCGCGGTGCTGGTCGCGGGCATCGCTCCTGCCGTAGCCGGGCAGGTTCCCCGACGGTTCGAGATGAAGGCCGTCCGAGCGTCCAAGCCACCGGTGATCGATGGCGTGGTGGACGAAGAGGAATGGCGCGGCGCGCCGGTGGCCTCCGACTTCGTGCAGTTCGAGCCCGAACGCGGTGAGCCGTCCACCGTGAGGACCGAAGCGCTCGTCCTCTACGATGCCGGCCACCTCTACGTGGCGTTTCGCGCCTGGGACCGGGAACCGCTCACGGCTCAACTGACACAGCGCGACGCCGACCTGTTCGGTGACGACTCGGTCATCGTCATGCTCGACAGCTACGGCGACCGGCAGTCGGCCTACTACTTCCAGACGAACGTCGTGGGCACACAGGCGGACGGTCGCATCGTGGACGATGGCCGCCAGGCGGACGGCAGTTGGGACGCGCCGTGGCGGTCGGCGGCGAGACGGACTGAGTTCGGTTGGACGGCCGAGATCGCGATTCCGCTGACCTCGATCAAATACGCCACGGGCGACGACCGCTGGTGGGGGATCAACTTCGGCCGGAGCCGGCGGCGTACGCTCGAGTTCTCCACCTGGGCAGGCCCCCTCGACAATCGCGCGCGGGTATCCCAGGCCGGCCGGCTGACCGGCCTGACCGTCGCCGCCCCAGCCCGGCGACAGCAGATCATTCCCTACGGCCTCTCGCGGGTCCGGCAAGGCACGTCGCCGGACTGGCAGGCTGGTGTCGATGCCCGCTACGCCCTGACGCCACAGACAGCCGTGTACGCCACCGTCAATCCGGACTTCGCGACCATCGAGGCCGACCAGGAGCAGATCAACCTGACGAGATTCGAAGTGTCGCTCAAGGAGAAACGCCAATTCTTCCTCGAGGGCCAGGAGCTCTTCGGCCAGCGGATCCGGACGTTCTATTCGCGTCGCATCGCCGACGTCCTGGCCGGCGGCAAGGTTCTCGGCAAGCAGGGCCCGTGGACCATGGCGTTCCTCTCGGCCGAGTCCGATCCGATCGACACCTCGGGCCGGGCGAACTACACGGTCGGCCGGGTCCAGCGTGATGTATTCGGCCGATCGAAGGTGGCCCTGACCACCGCAAACCGGAACCTGGCCGGCGTCAACCAGGGCTCGATCGGCGTGGACACAAACCTCTTCTTCACCAAGACACTCAGCCTGACCGCGCAGGTGGTCAAGAGCTGGGGCCTGTTCAGCCACGGCACCGAGGGGTTCTACGTGCGCCCCACCTATGATTCGCCGACGGCCCACTTCCACGTTCGCTACACGCACCTCGGGGACAGGCTGGCGGAGAACGTGAACCCGATCGGGCAGGTCACCGACGATGACCGACGGGAGATCGACTCCGCGGTCGAGAAGACGTTGTGGATTCGCCGCGGCGCGGTGGAGCGGATCGCGTACGGGTCGAACTACAACATCTATTGGAGTCAGAAGGGCGTCTTGCGGAGCTGGGAGGTGGACGAATCGATCGAAGTGCAGCTCCGGAGCCGGTGGAGCGCCGAGGTCCAGTACACGGAAGAGTTCAAGCGGTTCGAGAAGGACTTCCGAAATCGCCAGATTGGCTTTCACGTCGGTTACAACACGCGGGAGTATCAATCGGTTCGGATGGGCTACGAGTTCGGTCGCAACTTCGACGCCGACTTTCAGTTGTGGACCGCGAGCGGCAAGTACAAGGTGACCGCCGCGCTGTCGGCCGAGTACGAGCTGCAGCGACTGCGGCTCGACCCTGACCCGCGCGACGAGAGCACGTGGATTCACGTGGTCAGGGCGAACCAGTTCTTCACCAAGGACCTCTTCCTGCGCCTCTTCTTCCAGACCAATTCCGCCATCGACCGCCGGAACGTGCAGGCCGTCTTCGTGTGGCGCTACCGTCCGCCGTTCGGCAGCGTCCAGGTCGCCTTCCAGCGCGGGACGGCGGCCTTCGGCCAGCGGTCGGGCCAGGGAAACACGTTGTTCGTCAAGATGACGACGATCTTCTGAAGCGCGCAACCGGCATCACTTCAGCGGCGAGTGGGAGACTCCCGACACCCAGGTAACAGGCTGGGACTGCTCGATGAAGCCCTGGAATCCAGGGTGCTGCAACCAGCGCCTCGACTACAATGGCGGGAACATGACACCACCTGCCCTCCGACTCCTCGCGATCTCGGCCATCCTGGCGTCGACCGTCGCGGCCGGTCCGGTGGCGATCGATCTCACCGCTCACTGGGTGTCGCGCGTCCCCAACGGCGACGGGACGTTTCGCGAGACCGTCGTCGTGCTGAAACAGCAGGGCGCAACCCTTACCGGGAGGGTCATCAACCCGACCTCCGAGCAGCCCATCGTCGACGGCACGGTCGGCGACGGATCCTTCGCCTTCGCGACTGTCACCGGACGCCCGCCCAACGAACGTCGAATCGAGTACAAAGGCGTCGTGGTGTCGGCGGACGCCGTGCGGATCCGCATCGTGCGAACCGGCCGGCCCGATCAGGAACTGACTGCCGAGCGTGGGCCCGACAGTGCCGGCGAACTCCCGCCGCGCATCGCGCCGCCCGCGTTGCGCCCGGTTGGAGACAACGGCCTGTCGCGGACGCCGCCGATGGGATGGAACAGTTGGAATCGCCTTCGTGGAAGGGTGGACGACGCGACCGTGCGCGCGACCGCCGACGCGATGGTCGAGAGCGGCATGAAGGCTGCCGGCTACGTGTACGTCAACATCGACGACACCTGGGAGGCGGGACGCGACAGGTCCGGCAGGATCCTCACGAACAGGAAGTTCCCCGACATGAAAGGCCTGGCCGACTACGTGCACGGCAAGGGACTGAAACTCGGCATCTACTCGTCGCCCGGCCCGCTGACGTGTGCGGGTTACGAGGGAAGCTACGGCCATGAGGCCGACGATGCGGCGACCTATGCCGCGTGGGGTATCGACTACCTGAAGTACGACTGGTGCAGCGCCGCGAGGCTCTATCCGGACAGCGACATGCAGGCCGTCTATCAGAAGATGGGGGACGCGCTCCGGGCGACCGGGCGGTCGATGGTGTTCAGCCTCTGCCAATACGGGCGGAACGACGTCTGGAAGTGGGGCCCCGAGGTGGGCGGCAACCTGTGGCGCACGACCGGCGACATCGGCGACAACTGGAACTCGATGACGCGCATCGGGTTCGGCCAGGACTCGCTGGCGCCGTTCGCGAAGCCCGGCCACTGGAATGACCCCGACATGCTCGAGATCGGCAACGGAGGGATGACCGACGTCGAGTACCGCACCCACATGAGCCTGTGGGCGCTCCTCGCCGCACCGCTCCTGGCCGGCAACGACCTCCGAACCATGGCGGCGGACACGCAGCGGATCCTCACCAACCGGGAGGTGATCGCCGTCGATCAGGATCCACTGGGCCGACAAGGGCACCGCGTCAGGGCGGACGGCGACCTCGAGGTTTGGATGCGAACGTTGTCTGGGGGCGCCATCGCCGTCGGCCTGTTCAATCGCGGCGCCTCGGCGGCGCAGATATCCGTTCGCTGCGAGGAGTTTCAGGCTTGTGGAGGGTACACGGCGCGCGATCTCTGGATCGCCTCGGACCTGGGACGCTTCGGCCCGTCCTATGCGGCCACCGTGCCCAGCCACGGCGTCGTCCTGCTTCGCCTCACGCCGACGCCGTAGATGTCGGATCGTTCCGAGGAACTTCCGCTGAGATACGTGAAATCTGCCAACCCGAAGGAGAGTCTCCGATGCTTCGCCGCCTCATCCCCTGGACGCTCACTCTCGTCGTCATCTCGTGCGTCGCGCCAGACGCCGTGGCCCAGGAGCGCGCAAACCGCTTGATCGCGCTGCTCGAGGCGGGCAAGCCCGCCATCGGAGTCTGGACCGCGGCCACGACCGCCCCGCGCATCACGAAGGTGCTCGCCACCTCGGACGCCGACTACATCGTGGCGGACATCGAGCACGAAGTGTACGACTTCCCGGCGCTCAGGAGCTTCCTGCTGGGCGTGCAGGACTTCAGCCTGCGCTATCGCGCCGAGCCCAGGAGCGCGCCTGTTGTGCTCGTGAAGCTGGCGAACCGGGCGACGTGGGACCCGCGCTACGAGATCGCGGAGTCGTTGAAGGTCGGGCCCGCGATGGGCGTGTGGATTCCGTTCGTCGAGAGCCGCGCCGACCTCGAGCGCGCGATCTCGGCCGTCCGCAACGCGGAGACGTCGGCACTGGCCGGCCTGAACATCCCGCGAGAACGGCGCGACGTGTGGCCCCTCAATCCGAAGGGCGAACTGCTCGTCGTCGCGATGATCGAAACGGAGAACGGCGTGCGCAACGCCAAGGAGATCGTCGAGACGCCGGGTGTCGGCGCGGTCGAGTGCGTGCACATTCCGGACGCGGACGCCGCGCGCATCCTTCAGATGTGTCTCGCCAGGAAGGTCGTGGCGGCCACGGATGCGGCACCAGCGGACGTGCAGTCGAAGATCGCAGCCGGCTATCGGATGCTCAGCGTCGGGTGGGACTACGCGCTCCTGCAGCGCACCCTGGGAGACACCGTGAAGGCGATGCGCAAGTAGACCATCCCTCCGAAAGAGTGATCGATGGCGGTCGTATCCAGTGTCGGGCCCGGCGTCACCGCTCCTTCACGAATGCCATCGTCGCCGATGAAAGGACCACCAGCACCGAACCGATGTTGTGCACGATGGCCCCCATGATGGGTGTCAGATAGCCACCGCCGCTCGCCAGAACGGCGACGGCGTTGAATGTCAGGCCAAACGCGATGTTCCACTTGATGATCCTGAGCATGCGCCGGCTCAATTGAACCAGGAATGGGATTCTGGTCACATCGTCGTGCATCAGCGCGATGTCGGAGGTTTCGAGCGCCACATCTGTGCCTGCCGCCGCCATCGCGACCCCGACGTCGGCCGTGGCCAACGCGGGCGCGTCGTTGATGCCGTCGCCGACGAACACGACCGTCAGACCCTGCCGCTGAAGATCCTTGACGACATCGGGCTTGCCCTCCGGGGACAGGTCGGACCAACAGTCATCCGCACCGACCGCGTCGGCGATCCGACGCGCCGCTCGCGCGTGGTCGCCGGAAACAATCCCGACCTGACGGATCCCAAGCGCGCGAAGGCGCGCGACGGTTTCCTTCGCGCCGGGCCGGACCTGGTCGGTCACGCTGAGGATGCCGACGGCGCGCTTGTCCTCGAAGACGACGAGTGGCGTCGCGCCCCGATCCTTGACCCGATCGAGGTGCCTCCGCAGTGACGCTGGAACGGCGGATCCGCCTCCGCCGAGATGGGCACTCCCGACTTCGACCTGCCGGCCCTCCACCATGGCCCGCACGCCGAGGCCGACCTCCGTGACCATGTGCTCCGCCTCCGAGAGGTCGAGTCGAGCGTCCCCGGCGGCCTTCAGCACGGCGCGGGCGAGCGGGTGCGTGCTGTGTTGCTCGACCGAGGCCGCCCGCTGCAGCACGTAGCTGGGATCGATGCCGTCGGCCGTTTCCACTTCGTCCACGCAGGGCGTGCCCGCCGTGAGCGTCCCCGTCTTGTCGAACAGAATGGCAGTTGCCCGCCCGACCGACTCCAGGTGCACTCCGCCTTTGACGAGAACGCCAGCGCGCGCGGCCCGGCCGATGGTGGCGACGACCGCTGTGGGGGCGGCCAGAATCAGGGCGCACGGACACCCGACAATCAACACGGCAATCGCCCGGTCGGCCTGGCCGGTGACCACCCAGGCGACCACCGCCGCCGCCAGAATCGTCGGCGTGAACCATCGTGCGTACCGATCGATCATCCTGACGGCCGCCGGGCGCTGGGCTTCAGCCTGCAACACGAGTTCGATTACCCGGCCGAGCGTGGTGTTCTCGCCGACCTTCGTGGCGACGATTTCGATGACGCCCTGATGGTTCAGCGTGCCGGCGAAGACGTCGTCTCCTGCGCGTTTCTCCACCGGCATCGGTTCGCCGGTCATGGAGGATTCGTCCAGCCACGTCATCCCGTTGACGACCCGGCCGTCAACCGGCACGCGCTCGCCCGATCGGACGAGCACACAATCACCGACCGCCAGGTCCTCGACCCGGGCTTCGACCCGACGGCCGTCCCGAAGAACCGTCGCGTTCTCGGGTGCCAGGCGGACGAGCGTCTCCACCGCCTTGCGCGCCGCCGTGGCCGTGGCCTGTTCGATCAGGCTCCCGAATACCATGACAAAGCTCACGACGGCGGCGGTCAGGAATTCGCCTCGAAGGAGGCTGCCGGCAATGGCCAGCGCGACCAACTCGTCGACGTTGACTCGCTTCTCGAAAAGCCCTTTGAGCGCGGCCCAGATGATGGGCGCGCCGTTGAGCGCCACCGACGCGAGAGCGAGTGCGGCGCCAACGTGGGAGGTGAGCGGCCCTCCGCCGTTCGGCAGGAGATAGCTGGCCAGCGCCAGTCCGCCGGCGATCGCGACCCGAAGGAAGTCTTGGGAGCGGAGAAGCTCGCGATAGACGCCGAGCTGGGAGAAACGCCCGATCATGCCAGGCCCTTGCGCATATCCATCAAGCTCATCTTACCGTCGCCGCACGTGGTCCTTCGACGCACATGTACGGCAACGTATTCGTGCCCTCAGGAATTGGTGCTGAGCGAGCGACTCCGGCTGGCGCGTCATCGCCACACAGGGCGGCGCCGTCCATTGTGAGACAGGGTGCGGGCCCGTCGGGGGCAGGTTGTCAATCCGGGCTGCCCACGGGGGGCGGAGCGGTCTTGTCCCGTTCCAAACCGAACTTCTGCATCCGGTACAGGAGCGTGCTCCGCGTGATATTGAGGTAGGCGGCAGCGCGGGTCTGGTTCCAATTGTGCTTCTCGAGGGCGGCCAACAGCAGTTCCCGCTCCACATCCTCGAGCGAAATCCCCTCGTCCGGCAGTTCAATCCGCAGGTTGCCGATCCGCTGTCCGCTCGCCTTCAGGCGATCGGGTAGATCGTCGAGGCCCAGGAGGCCGTCGCGATCGAGCACCAGGGCCCGCTCGATGACGTTCTCGAGCTCACGGATGTTGCCCGGCCAGGCGTACAGGTTGAAGGCCGAGTACACTGCCTTGTCCACCGCGGGGCGCGGGCGACCGAGCCGCTCGGCGTGCTTGGCGAGGAAGTGATCCACGAGCAGAGGAACGTCGTCCGACCGCTCGCGCAACGGTGGGACGCGAATGGAGACGACCGCCAAGCGGTAGTAGAGATCCTCGCGAAAGCTCGCGTCGGCCGTCATCTTCTCCAGACTGCGGTTGGTCGCCGCAATCACGCGGACATCCACCTTGATCGGGCGCGTTTCGCCGACCTTGTCCACCTCGCGCTCCTGGAGCACGCGCAGGATCTTCACCTGCAACAGGAGCGGAAGCTCCCCGACCTCATCGAGGAAGATGGTTCCCCGGTTCGCGGCTTCGAACTTCCCCTGCTTGTCCGCGATGGCGCCCGTAAACGCCCCCCGGCGATGCCCGAACAACTCCGACTCGAGCAGGTTCTCCGGGATGGCCGCGCAGTTGACGGTCACGAACGGCCCGCGGCTGCGACCGCTGTTCACGTGAATCGCCTTGGCCAGCAGCTCCTTCCCTGTCCCGCTCTCGCCCTCGAGCAAGACGGTCGTGTCGCTCGCGGCCACCCGGGATGCCGTGTCCGTCACGTCGCGCATGGCTCGCGACCCGGCAATCATGCTGGCGAACGAGAAGCGCTCGCTCACAATCTGCCGCAGCTGACGGTTCTCGCTGGCGAGCGCGCCAAGCTCGAGGGCCTTCCGAACAGACGCTTTCAGTTGATCGCGCGAGAACGGCTTGGTGAGGTAGTCGAAGGCCCCGACCTTCATCGCCTCGACCGCCGAGTCGATCGTCCCGTGCGCTGTGAGCACGATGACGGGGAGGTCGGGCTGCATCGCCTTCAGGTGCGCCATCAACTCGACGCCATCCATCTCCGGCATACGGACGTCGGTCAGGACCAGATCGACGCCCGTCTCCTGGAACCGCTGCAACCCGCTTCGGCCGTCGGTGGCCGTCACCACCTGGTACCCGTCCTCGCGCAGGTTGTACTCCACCACCCGTCGCAGGCTCTCGTCGTCGTCGATCAGAAGGATGGTCTTCGGGTCACTCATGGCTGGCCCTGAACGGCTCCCGTCGGAGAAAGCGGTAACAGGATCTCAACGACCGTGCCCCCGCTCTGGCCGGGCGTGATTCGAATCTCGCCCCGATGCGCTGCGACGATCCGCTGGCTGATAGCAAGACCCAGGCCCGTGCCGCGTTCCTTCGTGGTGAAGAACGGCTCGAAGATCCGCGCCTTCGCCTCGGGAGGAATGCCCGGACCCTGGTCGGCCACCTCGATCAGGTAACGCCCGTCCCGTGGTTCGTGTCGAAGCCTCACGCGACCGCCGCGCGGGCTGGCTTGCACGGCGTTCAGTATGACATTCACGAGCACCTGTTCGATCTGCTCGGGATCGATCCGCAGACCCTGTGATGCGGCGTCGCCCTCGACGGCGAGCGCAACGCCGGCCTGCTCGGCTTGCGGACCAAGGAGGCTCACCACGCGTCGAACGACGTCGGGCAAGTCCGCCGGTCGCAGCCGGGGCGGCTTGGGCCTGGCATAATCGAGAAACTCCTGGACGAGCCCCTCGAGCCGATGCAACTCCCGTGTCGCGATCCCGGAGAACTCGGCTTCTGGTGTGCCCGCGATCGCGCGCGCGCTGACGATTTCGAGCGCGCCCTTCACGCCTGCAAGCGGGTTGCGGATTTCGTGAGCCAGGCCGGCCGCAATCTCGCCCAGGGCAGACAGTCGTTCTGCGCGCCGCAACTGCTCACCCGATTCGCGCAGTTCCCGATTCGCGCGTTCCAGCGACTCGGCAGTCTCCCGGTACCGGTTCGTCAGGCGCCGTTCATGGGAGGCAATCAGCCCCACCGACAGCCCCAGGGACAGAAACACGACGAGTTCCGCGTACTGACTCATCGTGTACGGCGGATTGTGCGACCACGCGGTGTGGATGTGCGGCGCGTAGGCGACCGAGCTGATGACGGCGGCTCCGAGGCCGCCTCGCACGCCGAACCAGTATGCGGCCACGATCACCGGCACGTAATACAAGCGTTGATAGACGGCGTGCAGGACGAAGTGCTCCGGCGGCGTGACGTAGTGCAGCGCCGACACCGCGGCCACGCCCGCCAGCAACGAGCTCCATTGCGCGACGTTCTGCGTGCGTGGCGAGGACGGGCCCGAATTCCTCATCAGGTGCGTGATGACGGAGAGCGCGAGACGATTCCGGTACTAGACAATCAGCCGGCTGGAACTATACCACCGGCCAGCAGGTATCCTGCCGCACGATCGCCAATGCCATTGTTCGACCGCACCGCCGGGCGTATTGTTCGGCTTGGTCCTCCATCGCCGATTGCCGATCGAGACGGGCCGCACTGTCTGTTATCGCGCTCCGCCTGGGCGTTGCGGTGTCTGAGAACGATCACACCGGGGCCGAGTCCGCCTGGCCCAGGTTCTCGCGCCGCCCCAGACCGGCTGGGATTCGAGCTGTTGGAAACGGCACTGACGTCAACGTCCGCGGCATGGGCCTTGCCTGAGGGGACTTACGTGAAGAGACAGACGCTCACGCTTCTCGGCTTCCTCTTCGGCGCGGCCATCGTGCCGGCTGACGCACAGACCGACTCGGGCCCCGGCGCGCATGGCGTCGCACCCGGTCCTCCAACCACAGCGTCCGCCGGGTCGGTCGTGACCCTCCAGGCGCTCGTCGCCGAGCTCGAGCAGCACAATCCGGAGCTCCAGGCGGGACGACGGGAAGTCGACGTCCGCCTCGCGCGGGTTGCTTCGGCCGGGGCACCACCCGAGCCGACGATCACGGCCGGCTACATGGGCGGGCTCGCGAGTGTACCGTTCTTCCCGAGCGGATCGACCCCGAACGCGTTCCGGCAGTTCACGGTCACCCAGGAGATCCCGTATCCCGGGAAGCTCGGGCTGCGATCGCAGGTGGCGGCCACCGAGGTCACGGCTGAGCGCTGGAACTTCGAAGCCACTCGGCGGCGGTTGATTGCGGACCTGAAGTCCGCGTACTTCGACTACGCCTTCGCCGACCGGGCCATCGCGGTCGTCCAGCGCAACAAGGTCCTCCTGGATCAGGTCCGGCAGATCGCCGAGTCGCAGTTCAGCGTCGGAAAGGGCTCGCAGCAGGACATCCTGAAGGCGCAGGTCGAAGTCTCGCTGCTGCTCGAACGCCTGACCGTTCTCGAACAGCAACGCAAGACGTCGCAGGCCCGAATCAACGGCCTCCTCTACCGCCACCCCGAGACGCCGCTGGGGCCGGTGGCCGAGTACGCGCCGGTGACCCTCCCGGAGGATCTCGACCAGCTTCGATCGCTCGAGCGCCAGCAGAGCCCCGCTTTGAAGAGCCTGGAGCAGGGCATCACCCGAGGCCAGCAGGCGCTGGCGCTGGCCAACCGCGAACTGCGCCCGGATTTCGGCGTCACGGTTTCCACCCAGAAGTACACCGGCGACATGCCGTGGATGTACGGCATCGACCTCATGGTGAAGGTGCCGATCTACTGGCAGCGCAAGCAACGCCCGCTGATCGCCGAAGCCGCGGCATCGCTCGACAGCGCGCGACTCATGCGGAACAACACGCTCGCGACAGAACAGTCCCAGGTGACGCAGGAATTCCTGGCGGCGACCACCAGCCAGCGCCTCGCGGATCTCTACCGCGACACGATCCTCCCGCAGGCCAAGCTGACCCTCGAATCCTCCCTGGCCTCGTATCAGGTGGGTCGCGTGGACTTCCTGACGCTCCTCAGCAACTACCAGACCGTGCTGACCTACGAGGTGAGCGTCGAGGAACAGGCGGCGCGGCTGCGGCAGGCCCTGGCCCGGATAGAACCGTTCGTCAACCAGGAGCTGGTTCGATGACTCCATCGCGTGGTCTTGCAGGCAGACGAGACAGCCCTATGACCGACCGCACGTCTCTCCTCCGTTATGGCCTCGTGGCCATGATCTCGCTCCTCATCGGCGGTGGCCTCGTGTTTCTCGCGCTTCGCGCCGGGCGACCTCCGACCGGAGCAACGGGAGCGCCCGCGGGCGGACCCACGCCACCAACGTCGGCAGGGGCGGCCCAGGCCGGCGCGGGCATGAAGGGCATGCCCGGGATGGAGACGCCCGCCCCGCCGCCCGGTGAGCCCCCGCCAGCCGCGTCAGGTCCCACTGTGTTCATCTCACCCGCGCGACAGCAATTGATCGGCGTCCGCACGGCAGCGGTCGAACACCGCACCCTCGACACCACGATTCGCGCCGTGGGCACACTCGCCTACGACGAGACCCGGGTGACACAGGTGAACACCAAGGTCGCCGGGTGGATCGAACGCGTCAACGTCGATTACGTCGGCAAGCCGGTTCGCCGGGGCGAGCCGCTCTTCAGCGTCTACAGCCCGGATCTGGTGGCGACGCAGACGGAGTACCTGCTCGCCCTCAAGGCCCGGGATCAGTTCGCCTCGAGCCAGGTGGTCGAAACGCGGGCGAGCAGCGAGTCGCTGCTCGCCGCCACCCGCCAGCGTCTGAAGCTGTGGGACGTCTCCGATGCCCAGATTGCCGATCTGGAGAAGACCCGCCAGCCTCGCCGCAGCCTGACGCTGTACGCCCCGTTCACGGGCATCGTCCTCGAGCGCAACGCCTTTGCCGGCCAGTACATCACCCCGGAGATGGCTGCCTTCAAGCTCGCCGACCTCTCCACCCTCTGGGTGATCGGCCAGGTCTTCGAGTACGAGCTCGGACAGATCGCGGTGGGGCAGGACGCCAACATCGCCTTCCCGTACGGCGAGTACGGCCGCACCATCAAAGGGCGGATCGGCTTCATCTACCCCGACATCGACCCCCAGACCAGGCGGGCACGCATCCGGGTCGAGTTCAGCAATGCCGGCAACACGTTCAAGCCCGGCACGTACGTGACCGTGTCCATCACGACGCGAGGCGGCCACGTGGTGGCCGTGCCGAAGGAGGCGGTGATCGACACGGGGGTCAAGCAGGTGGCGATCGTCGTCCATCCGAACGGGTATTTCGAACCGCGCGAGATCAAGGTGGGCCAGCCGACCGACGAGTTCTACCCGGTGCTGAGCGGCTTGGCCGCGGGGGATCAAATCGTCACGTCCGCGCAGTTCATGGTCGATTCCGAAGCGAACCTGCAGACGGCGATGCAGGCGATGTCGGTCAGCATGCCGGGGATGGACATGGGCGGCGGGAAGAAGGCGCCGAGCCCACCGCCCGCGGCTGCGCCGCCTGCCAAACCGCAGGCCATGCCGGGCATGAAGATGCCACCACCGAAGGCGCCTGACGCGTCGAAGGACCAGATGGAGGATATGCCGGGCATGCCGGGCATGAAGATGCCAGCCGCGAAGAAGCCTCCGGCACCGCCGAAGAAGAAGTTCGACGCGGGAGGCGCCCGGTGATCGAGAAGCTCATCGCCTTCAGTGGGCGGAACGCCTTCGTCGTCATCCTCCTGATCCTGGGCATCGTCGGCGGCGGCGTGTGGGCGCTCCGCAACACGCCCATCGACGCCATCCCGGATCTCTCAGACGTCCAGGTCATCATCACGGCGAACTGGGATGGCCGCAGCCCGACGCTGGTCGAAGACCAGGTGACCTACCCGATCGTCACGGCACTCATCTCCGCGCCCAACGTCAAGGTGGTCCGCGGCTTCTCCTATTTCGACGTCTCCTTCGTTTACGTCATCTTCCAGGACGGCACCGACCCGTACTGGGCACGCAGCCGCGTGCTCGAGTACCTGAACGGCCTCCAGGGCCGTCTGCCCGCGGGAGTCACCCCGGTCCTCGGGCCGGATGCCACCGGCGTCGGCTGGGGCTTCGAGTACGCGCTCGTCGACCGCACCGGCAAGACCGACCTGTCCCGCCTGCGCACGCTCAACGACTGGTACGTCCAATACCAGTTGCGGAGCGTCACCGGTGTCGCCGAAGTCGCGCCGGTCGGCGGGTACGTCAAGCAGTATCAGATCGAGATCGATCCGAACGCCCTGCTGGCCTACAACATGACGATCGACAAGGTGGCGTCCGCCGTCCGCGCCAGCAACAACGACGTCGGGGGCCGGGTCGTCGAGTGGACCGGGCGCGAGTACATGGTCCGTGGCCTCGGGTACCTGCAGAGCGTCGCCGACATCGAACAGGTGGGCCTCGGCGCGAAGCCGGACGGGACGCCGATCCTGGTGAAAGACGTCGGCCGCGTGCACCTGGGACCCGAGATGCGGCGTGGGGTGGCGGACCTCAACGGCGAGGGCGACGTCGCCGGCGGCATCGTGGTCATCCGCTCTGGGGTCGACACGAATGCCGTCATCCAGAATGTCAAGAAGGCGGTCAAAGAGAAGGTCCAGCCGTCGCTCCCGAAGGGTGTGGAGTTCGTCACGACGTACGACCGCTCCGACCTGATCGAGCGGTCGATCAGCAACCTCAAGGAGAAGCTCATCGAGGAAGCGCTCATCGTGTCGCTGGTGTGCATCGTCTTCCTGTGGCACTTCCGAAGCGCGCTGGTCGCCATCCTCACGCTGCCGCTGGCCATCCTCCTCTCGTTCGTCGCGATGCGCTACATCGGCCTCGGCTCGAACATCATGAGTCTCGGCGGCATCGCCATCGCGATCGGCGCGATGATCGACGCCGCGATCATCATGATCGAGAACGCCCACAAGCACCTCGAACACGATCAGGGGGCCAGGCCCCGACGGGACATCTTGATCGAAGCGGCGCAGGAGGTCGGGCGTCCGCTGTTCTTCTCGCTCCTGATCATCACCGTCTCGTTCCTCCCGATCTTCACGCTCGAGGGACAGGAAGGCCGGATGTTCCGGCCCCTCGCCTTCACCAAGACGTTTGCGATGGGGTTCGCGGCGTTCACGTCGGTGTTGATCGTGCCGTTTCTCATGGTGCTCTTCATCCGCGGGAAGATTGCCAAAGAGGAGAAGAACCCGATCAACCGCTTCCTGATCTGGGCGTACCACCCGTTCGTCAAGTTCGTGCTGCGGCACCGCGCCCTGACGCTCATCGTGGCGGTGCTCGTTCTTCTGAGCACGGTCCCGATCTTCATGAGACTGGGCTCGGAGTTCATGCCCCCCCTCTACGAGGGCACGATCCTCTACATGCCGATCACACTGCCGGGCGCGTCGGTTCCCACGGCCCAGCAGATCCTCCAGGTCCAGGACAAGCTGATCAAGTCCGTTCCGGAGGTCGCGTCGGTGTTTGGCAAGGCGGGCCGCGCGATCTCTGCCACGGACCCGGCGCCACCCGAGATGATCGAAACGGTGATCAACCTCAAGCCGGAGTCTCAGTGGCGGCCCGGCATGACGCCGGCCAAGCTGGAAGCCGAGCTCGACAAGAAGGTCCGCCTGCCTGGTGTCGTGAACGCCTGGACGATGCCGATCAAGGCACGGGTGGACATGCTCTCGACCGGCATACGCACGCCCGTCGGCATCAAGATCTTCGGGCCGAAGCTGGACACGATCAACGCCATTGGCGCCCAGATCGAGGGCGCACTCGGGAGCGTGAAGGGCACGCGCAACGTCTTCGCCGAGCGCGTCACGGGCGGCTACTACGTGGACTTCAAGGTCCGCCGCGACCAGATCGCGCGCTACGGCCTGACCGTCGGCGACGTCGAAATGGTCATCGAATCGGCGATTGGCGGCGCGAACGTGACGACGACGATCGAAGGCCGTGAGCGGTTCCCGGTCAATGTTCGCTACCAGCGCTACTACCGGACCGACATCAGCACGCTGCGGCGTACGCTGATCGCGACGCCGGGCGGTGCGCAGGTCCCGCTCGAGCAGGTCGCCGACATCTCGCTCTCGACCGGGCCGACGGTGATCCGGACCGAGCAGGCGCAGTTGCTGGGCTACGTCTACGTGGACGTGGCCGACCGCGACATCGGGAGTTATGTGGACGAGGCCAAGCGTGTCGTCGGCCAGATGGTGAAGCTGCCCGAGGGGTACTACCTGGAATGGAGCGGCCAGTACGAGTACATGCTGCGGGCCGCCGAGCGCCTGAAGATCGTCATCCCGGTCACGCTCCTCATCGTCATCGTGCTGCTCTACTTCAACACGGGCAACCCGGTGAAGATCGCGATCGTCCTGCTGGCGGTGCCCTTCTCCCTGGTCGGCGCGTTCTGGCTGCTCTTCCTGCTCGGCTACAACATGAGCGTGGCCGTCTGGGTCGGGATCATCGCGCTGGCGGGCGTCGATGCCGAGACCGGGGTCGTGATGCTGCTCTATCTCGACCACGCGTTCGACCGGTTCAAGGCGGAGGGGCGGATGAACAGCCTTCGCGACCTCCAGGATGCGGTGGAGGACGGCGCCGTCAAGCGGATTCGGCCGAAGATGATGACCGTGATGGCGATCCTGATGGGGCTGCTGCCCATCATGTGGGGGCACGGTGCCGGGGCGGACGTGATGAAGCGCATCGCGGCGCCGATGGTCGGTGGCGTCATCACGTCGTTCATTCTCGAACTGTTGATATACCCAGTGATCTTTACCGTCTGGAAATGGCACGCCGAGGTGAAGCCCGGGCTGGTGAAGGCGAACGGCTGAACCCGGATGGAAGGGAACCCATGTCGATCAAGCGACTGATCTCGTACGCGGCGCTGGCTGCGTTCACCGTCGTCGGACCCACGTGGGCAGCGACCTCGCCGCTCGAATTGCCGGTCCGGACGGGGCACATGCGCCACGGAAGTCGTGGAACGCTGGTGTTCGGTGACCAGGGAGTCGAGTACAAGACGTCGAAGAAAGACGCGGGCCACCGCTGGACCTACGAGGAGATCAAACAGGTCCAGGTGCTGTCACCGACGCGCCTCGCCGTACGCACCTACGAGGACCAGGGATGGACGCGGCTGTGGGTCGACCGCACGGTCGAGTTCGAGATTGAGAAGGGGGCGGTGAGCCCCGAGTTGTCCGCGTTCCTGCTCGCGAAGATCCCCAGGCCGGTCATGACGTCGATCCTGCCAGCCATGACCCGTGCGCCGCGGTACCGTGTCCCGGTCAAGCATGTGCGAGGCCGGCGCGGCAGCGACGGCGACCTCGCGCTCTACGACGACGCGCTCGTGTACACGTCCGCTCAGGCGGGCGCCAGCCGCTACTGGCGATTTGGCGACCTCGCCTCGGTGTATGCACCTGACCGCTTCCGCCTCGAAGTATTGACGTACGAGGGCGGTGGAGGAGACACCCGGCCATTCACGTTCCAGTTGAAGGCCGACTTGCCGCCTGGGTTCTACGACACGTTGTGGACGTTCCTGAACGCCCCGCCGCCCCTCAGGCAGTCGACAGGACGCTGAACACGACCACCCCGGGACGGCTCCCGGGTCGAGAGGCCCATGAAACGGCTCGGGAAGGTTATCGTCGTTGCACGGGCGCTCGTCGGTGTCGGCGCCGTCATCGTCCATGTTGGCAGATGAAGTCCGGCTCCCTCCAACCACGCAGCGGCCAGATCAGCCGAAGCGTTGAAAGTGGCTCGTGCGAGACCTGGCTGTCCACCTGTCTGTTATCCCCCACCACCTCCATCAGCCTGTCTGAAATCGATCACCTCAACGGGCCGGTCGCCTCATCGACGACCGTCGCCTGCCAGCTAACGCGCCGAAAGAGCCCGGTTCCTGCGCGACACGCCCGATGGCACGGTCCGGCACCGCTCTTGCCAATTACCCCGTCGGCGCTCACCGGCGCCCTCGAGCCCCCACCTCGAAGTCATCCTCGCCTCATCAGGTGAAGGTCGCGTCTTGCCCGTCCGACAGGGGAACGCCTGCCGGCCCCGGAGGAGTCTTGTGCTCGTTGGGTCCCGTTCAATGGTGCGGTCGATAGTCTTCGCGGCTCTACTCCCGCTGACACTGGCCCCGCGCGCAATGGCTCAGTCGCCGTCGCGCGCCCCAGACGCCAACCCGGCTCCTGCCGTCGATACCCTCGTCGAGCGGGCACTCACGCGTGCCCCGTCGCTGGCCGCCCGGCGCGAACGGGTCCAGGCCGCGCAGGTCGCCATCCGGGCCGCGGACGCCCTCCCGGATCCGATGGTCGAAATCGAGTACCAGTCGTTCAACTTCCCGCGATACACCATTGGGTCGGATCCCGGGTCGATGGTTGGCGCGTCGATTCGGCAGGGTCTCCTCAGCCGGGGGCGGCGGTCGGCGAGCCGGTACGTGGCAACCGCCGAGGCGACGCGGCGCGCGGCCGAGCAGCGGCTGACGGCGGCCGACGTGGCCACGGAGGTTCGGGTTCAGTACGCCCGGCTGTACGCCATTGATCGCGAGCGCGACACGCTGGTCGACGCGGCTGAGCTCGTTCGGATGCTGGAGTCCACGGTCACCGCCCGATACGCGACCGGTGGAGGCGATCAGGCGAGCGTCCTCCGCGTGCAGCTCGAACAGACACGCATCGGCCAGCGCGTGGCGGACCTGGCGGCTGAGCGCAGGGTGGTGCAGGCGGCCGTCAATCGTCTGACGAACGACCCGCCCGATGCGCCGATCGGGCGGGTCGCGGGTCTCCCGCCCGCGGCGCTTCCTGGCGAAGCCGCGTCGGTCCTCGACCAGACCGCCCGCAGCGCCCCGGCCGTGGCGCTCGGTCAGGCGGCGGTGGATCTGGCGAGTCGCCAGGTGGACGCGGCGCGACAGGAGCTGAAGCCGAGTTGGAGCGTGGGCGGCGGCATCTTCTGGCAAGGCGGCCTGGACCGCATGGTGAAGTTCAGCGTCGGCGTCGAACTGCCCTTCTGGAAGGAGCGGAAGCAACTGCCGCTCATCGCCGCCGCCGAGAGCGAACGCCGGGCGGCGCAGCTCGAGTTGGCGAACACCACCATCGACGTGCGCGCGCAGGCGGCGGGCCTGCTGGTCGAGTATCAGAATGCCATCGACCAGATCGAGCGGTATCAGGGCGCGCTGCTGCCGCAGAACAGCGCGGCGCTCGACGCCACTCGCGCGAGTTATCTCGGCGGCCGCGGCGACTTCGTCTCGGTCCTCGACGAATTCCGGCGGTGGATCGACCTCCGCACGGAGCTGGCCGGACGTGAAGCCGACCGCTTCTCCGCCCAGGCCAGGCTCGCGGCGCTCCTTGGTGCCCCAGCCACCGGCCAGCCTCAGTAGCCTTGGTTCAGGAGTCATCTGATGAACATGCTTGCTCTCATCCGTCGCCGCGGGACTCGCCCGGCCTGGCTGGTCTTTGGCGGCCTCATCGCGGCCATCGTGGCCGTTGCCTTCCTCGCGGGCTGCGTCGCCAAGGCCGCACCGCAGCTCTATCACTGTCCGATGCACCCCGACTATGTGTCGGACAAGCCGGGCGACTGCCCGATCTGCGGCATGCGGCTCGTGCCGATGAAGGCCGATGCGCCGAAGCCAGTGCCCGGTGTAGAGAAAGACCACCAGCACGGCGACTCGACCCCGCACAAGGACGTTTACACCTGCCCGATGCACCCCGAGGTGCAGGCCGAGAAGCCGGGCCAGTGCCCGAAGTGTGGGATGAACCTGGTCAAGAAGACCGTCGCCGCGGAGCCCCAGAAGACGTCACCTCAACCTGGTGACACGGCGGCGGCGCCGCCGGCCGGCCTCGCCACGGTGCACACCGACGATGGACGCGCCGAGGTGGCCGGCGTGCGGACCGTCACCGCGACCACTGAGTCGGTCGTGAGTTCGGTGCGAGCCGTGGGAACCGTCGTTCCGGACGAAACACGGGTGCGCCACGTGACGACGAAGGTGGGGGGATGGGTACAGAAGCTGTACGTGAATGCGATCGGACAGCCGGTCCGTGCCGGGCAGCCGCTGTTCGAACTGTACTCACCGGAACTCCTGGCGAGCCAGGAAGAATACGTGCGCGCTCGGCAGAGCGCCGAGCAGTTCGCCAAGTCCTCGCTCCCCGAAGTGCGGCGCGGCGGCGAGGACCTGGCCGCGTCCGCGAGGCGCCGCCTCGAGTTGTTCGACGTCCCCGAGGAGTTCCTGCAGCAACTCGATCGTACGGGCAAGGCCCAGCGGACGATCGTCTTCCGCGCGCCCTTCACCGGATACGTGAGCGAGAAGAGCGTCGTCGAAGGACACAAGGTGGAGGCCGGCATGGACCTGCTCACCCTCACGGACCTGTCACGAGTCTGGGTCACCGCCCAGCTCTACGAAGCCGAAGCCAACGCCGCCCAACTCGGGCGCCCCGCCACCGTCACGTTGCCCTACGACGCGGGCACGTCGCTACGCGGCCGGGTCAGCCTCGTCTATCCGACGATTGAGACGGAAAGCCGCACGATCAAGGTCCGCCTCGAATTTGCCAACCCGCGCATGGTGCTGAAGCCGGGGATGTTCGTCAACGTCGCGCTCGAGGCATCCCGTACGAGCGGCGTGGTCGTGCCGGATTCGGCGGTCATCGATTCGGGCACGCGGCAAGTGGTCTTTGTCGAAGCCGGACCGGGCCACTTCGAACCCCGCGAGGTGCAGGTGGGGCCGAGGGCTGACGGCAAGGCGCTGCTGAAGAGCGGAGTCCGAGCGGGTGAGCGCGTCGCCATTGCCGCCAACTTCCTGCTCGATTCGGAGTCGCGTCTGCGCGGGGCGGTGGCCAGCAAGACCGAGGCCCCGGCAACCGGACCACACAAGCACCAGCAATAACTCCAGCGCGGCGCGAGTTGAGTCATGATCCGAAAAGTCATCGAGTTCTCGGCCAAGAACCGCCTCCTCGTCCTGCTCGCCACGGCCGCCGTGGTCGTCGCGGCACTCTACGTCCTGAAGACAATTCGCCTCGACGCGCTGCCAGATCTCTCCGACACGCAGGTCATCGTCTACTCGCGGTGGGACCGGTCGCCAGACATCATCGAGGACCAGGTCACCTACCCGATCACGACGGCGCTCCTCGGGGCGCCGCACGTCAAGGCGATCCGCGGTTTCTCCGACTTCGGCTTCTCCTATGTGTACGTGGTGTTCGAGGACGGGACGGACATCTATTGGGCACGAAGCCGCGTGCTCGAATACCTGTCCAAGATCCAGCCCCGCCTGCCCGAAGGCGTGCAGACCGAGCTTGGGCCCGACGCGACGGGCGTCGGCTGGGTGTTCCAGTACGCCCTGGTCGATCGCACCGGTGCACTGGGACCCGAGCAGCTTCGCTCGCTGCAGGACTGGACGATTCGCTATGCCATCCAGGCGGTGCCTGGCGTATCAGAGGTCGCGTCGCTTGGCGGCTTCGTGCGCCAGTACCAGATCACGGTGGATCCCAACAAGCTGGCGTCCTACAACCTCCCACTCGAGGAGGTGGTGATGGCGGTCCGCAAGAGCAACAACGAGGTAGGCGGCCGCCTGATCGAGTGGAGCGGGCGCGAATACATGGTGCGGGGCCGTGGCTACGCCAAGACGCTCCAGGACTTCGAGAAGATCGTGCTCAAGGTGGCGCCCGGCGGCGTGCCCGTGCTGCTGCGGGACGTGGCGCGGATCGAGCTGGGGCCGGAACTGCGCCGAGGGGTGGCAGACCTGAACGGCACCGGCGAGACCGTGGGCGGCATCGTCGTCATGCGGCACGGCGAGAACGCCCTGAACGTCATTCGGGCGGTGAAGGAGCGCATCAAGGAACTCGGGCCCTCCCTCCCGAAGGGCGTCGAGGTCGTGACCACCTACGACCGCTCGACGCTGATCGAGCGGGCCATCGAAACGCTGAAGCACGAGCTGACGATCGAGATGATCATCGTCTCGCTCGTGATCCTGATCTTCCTCTGGCACATTCCCTCGGCCATCATCCCCATCGTCACGATCCCCGTGTCGGTGCTCATCGCCTTCATCCCGATGTACTACATGGGCGTGACGGTGAACATCATGTCGATCGCGGGAATTGCGATTTCGATCGGCGTGCTGGTGGACGGGGCCATCGTGGAGGTGGAGAACGCGTACAACAAGCTTCACCGCTGGCAGGCCGAGGGGCGGACGGGTGACTTCCACGCCATCCGCCTCGAGGCGTTGCAGGAGGTGGGGCCGTCCGTCTTCTTCTCGCTGCTCGTCATCGCCGTGGCGTTCCTGCCGATCTTCGCGCTCGTGGATCAGGAAGGGCGCCTCTTCAAGCCGCTGGCGTTCTCGAAGAACCTCGCGATGGCGATTGCCGCCCTCCTGGCCATCACGCTCGACCCGGCGTTGCGCATGCTGTTCACGCGCATGGACCCGTTGACGTTCCGTCCACGGTGGCTCGCACGGATCGCGACGACCGCGCTCGTCGGAACCTACTACGCAGAGGAGCGGCACCCGATCAGTCGCGCCATCTTCAGGGTCTACGACCCGGCGTGCCGCTTCGTCCTCCGCCGCCCCAAGACGGTCATCAGCCTGGCGCTCCTCGCCGTGGCGGTCAGCGTGCCGGTGTACTTCAAGCTCGGGTCGGAGTTCATGCCGCCGCTGAACGAGGGCACGATCCTCTACATGCCGACGACCGTGGCCGGCATTTCGGTGGCGCAGGCGCAGGACCTGATGCAGCGGCAGGACAAGGCGCTGCGGCGCTTCCCGGAGGTCGAGAGCGTGATGGGCAAGGCCGGCCGTGCGGAAACGTCCACCGATCCGGCGCCGTTCTCGATGATGGAAACGACCATCGTCCTGAAGCCCCAGGACCAGTGGCGACATTTCCCCAGGTGGTACTCGGGCCGGGTGCCCGGATGGATGGAACCCGCGTTTCGCCCCATCTGGCCGGACCGCATCTCCTGGGACGACCTGGTCAACCAGATGGACGAGGCCGTTCGCATGCCGGGCGTCAGCAACGCCTGGACGATGCCGATCAAAGGCCGCATCGACATGCTGACGACCGGTGTCCGGACGCCGGTCGGGATCAAGGTGATGGGGGCCGACCTGGCGACCATCGAGCGGATCGGGCTTCGCATCGAGGAGATCCTCCGGCCGCTGGCGGGCACGCGGAGCGTCTTCGCCGAGCGCGTGACGAGCGGGAACTTCGTGGACTTCATCCCACGGCGCGACGACCTGGCGCGCTACGGCCTGACCATCGACCAGTTGCAGTCCGTCATCATGTCCGCCATCGGCGGCGAGAACGTGACGACGACAATCGAAGGGCGGGAGCGGTATCCGGTGAACGTGCGCTATCCGCGTGAGCTGCGTGATGACCTGTCGCGGTTGAAGCGCGTGCTCGTGCCGACGCCTACTGGCGCCCAGATCCCGCTCGAGCAACTTGCCGATATCAAGGTGCTGACGGGACCCTCGATGCTGCGCGACGAGAACGGCTTCCTCGCCGGCTACGTCTTCGTGGATATCGCGGGACGGGACGTGGGCAGCTACGTCGAGGAGGCCAAGAAGCTGGTGGGAGAGAAGCTCACCCTGCCGCCGAGCTACGTCCTGAACTGGAGCGGCCAGTACGAGAACATGATGCGGGTGCGCGAACGGTTGAAGGTCGTGGTGCCGATCACGCTGGCGCTGATCTTCGTGCTCCTGTTCATGAACACCAAGTCCGTGTTCAAGGCCAGCCTGGTCATGTTGGCGGTGCCCTTCTCGGCCATCGGTGCGATCTGGCTCTTCTACATTCTGGGCTACAACGTGTCGATCGCCGCGTGGGTCGGGATGATCGCCTTGCTCGGCCTCGATGCCGAGACCGGCGTCTTCATGCTGCTCTTCCTCGACCTGTCGTACGACGAGTTCGCGCGGTCGGGTCGGCTGAAGAGTGCCGCCGACCTGGACGAGGCCATCGTACACGGCGCGGTGAAACGCGCGCGGCCGAAGATGATGACCGTGGCCGCCGCGTTCATGGGCCTCGTACCGATCATGTGGTCCACCTCAGCCGGCGCCGACGTCATGAAGCGCATCGCGGCACCGATGATCGGCGGCCTCGCGACGTCGTTCTTGCTGGAGTTGCTCGTCTACCCCGCCGTCTTCAAACTGTGGAAGATGCGGACGGCGCTGCCGAGCTTGCTTTCGCCGGCCATCGCGGGCGTATCCCCCGTGGCGTCACCGGAAGCCGATCGTGTGAATCTGTTATAGTGCGTGGTGGGGCAACCCATCTCTACAATTACCAGTCATTCCCGATGGAGAGCGTCGTATGCGCACATCCTTCCTCGTTGTGATCAGTCTGCTGACCGTGGTCGCATGTGGAGGAACCACCTCCTCACCCGCAACGCCCACTCCGACTTCACCCGCCACGTTCACGAGCCTGTCCGGCACCTGGACCGGCACCTCGTCCGACACGAGTGGTCAGGACAAGCTGACCTGGACCCTCACCCAGAACGGCAATGCCATGGCCGGCACGATGAACATCGCCGATACGGGCCGAAGCATGATGGGGAACGGCTCGATGCAGGGCACCGTCAACGGCTCCACCATGACGTTTCACATGACGGTGCCGAACGGCGGCTTCAACGGCATGATGTCGTCTTGCTCCATGGGTGTGGATGGCCAGGCCACCATGTCGAGCGACGGCCACACGATGACGGGCACGTACTCGGGTGCCATGTCCGGCATGATGTCCGGCGGGATGATGAATCAGTCGTGCGGCGGAGCGATGAACAACGGTCAGTTCACGCTGACCCGCTGATGTCGATCGGAAGAGCGCTCGCCTCGGACCGCCTGGCCGGGTCTGCCCGCCTCTGACGAAGATCGCAGCCTGCCACTTGACATACCCCATGGTGGTATCTATGCTTATAGGGGTGGGGGGTATATGACACGAAGAATCGCGGCGGCCAACACCAGACCGACCGCATCAGTGGCTCCGCGCCACGGGAAGGGCGCCTCAGCCTCGACCTGCGGGTGTGCGGTAACCGGTTCCGAGCGAAAGGCCGTCGGCGTCGATCCTCAGATCAAGACGCAGAACCTGAACCGGCTTCGCCGGATCGAGGGCCAGGTTCGCGGCCTGCAGCGAATGGTCGAGGGAGACCGCTACTGCGCGGACATCCTCGTCCAGGTGTCGTCTGTGCAGGAAGCCCTCCGGGCAGTCGGCCGCGAGTTGCTCCGGAACCACCTTCGCCACTGCGTCAGCGACGCTATCGTGAAGGGCCCCGAACAGGCTGAAGCGGTGTACGACGAGCTTCTGCAGTTCTTCGACAGGCATTCGTGAGGAAAGTCCCATGTCACGCATAGATACGCCAGCATCGACTGCGCCAACCGTCCTTGACCCCGTCTGCGGAATGACCATCGACCCGGCGAAGGCCGCGGGTCACCTGGATCACGCAGGACACACGTACCACTTCTGCAACGTCTCCTGCCTCGAGCGGTTCAAAGCCGACCCGGCGCGGTTCATCTCACCGGCGGCGGCAATGCCGAATCAACCGACGGCGTCCAGCGCCCATCCGGTCGAGTACACCTGTCCAATGCACCCAGAGATTCGGCAGATCGGACCCGGCACCTGCCCGAAGTGCGGAATGGCGCTCGAACCGGTGTTCCCCCAGGCGCCGCAGGCGCGCCGCGTCGAGTACACCTGTCCGATGCACCCGGAGATCGTCCGTGATGCACCGGGGAATTGCCCGATCTGCGGGATGGCGCTCGAACCGCGGACGATCACGGCGCCAGAGGAAGGCGACGAAAACCCCGAGTTGGTGGACATGAACCGGCGCTTCTGGATCAGCGTGGTGCTCACTGTCCCGTTGATCCTGATCGCCATGGCCCACGACCTGCCCGGGAACCCGCTCGCACACCTCGCGTCGCCTGCTACCATTCGCTGGGCAGAACTGGCGCTGGCGATGCCTGTCGTGCTCTGGGGCGGCTGGCCGTTCTTCGTCCGCGCGTGGCAGTCACTCGTTTTCCGCAGCCTGAACATGTTCACGCTCATCGGCCTGGGCGTGTCCGTCGCATTCACGTACAGCCTGGCCGCAACCCTGCTTCCGGAATCGTTCCCCAGTTCGTTTCGCAACATGGACGGACTCGTCGCCGTCTACTTCGAGGCGGCAGCCGCGATTGTCACCCTGGTGCTCCTCGGACAGGTCCTGGAACTGCGCGCTCGCAGTCGTACCGGTTCAGCGATTCGCGCGCTTCTTGGCCTTGCGCCGAAACAGGCGCGTCGGGTGACCGCGGATGGCCGCGAACAGGACGTGCCGCTCGAGCAGGTCCAGGTCGGCGACCTGCTTCGTGTGCGGCCGGGCGAGAAGGTCCCAGTGGACGGCATCGTCACCGAGGGGACGAGCGCGGTGGACGAGTCGATGGTGACCGGCGAGCCGATGCCCGTCGAGAAACACCCGGGCGAGCGGGTCATCGGGGCCACGATGAACACCGCCGGCAGCTTCGTCATGCGCGCCGATCGGGTCGGAGCCGAGACACTGCTTTCGCAAATCGTTCGCATGGTCGGAGAGGCGCAACGCAGCCGGGCGCCCGTCCAGCGCCTGGCCGACACCGTGTCCGCCTACTTCGTGCCTGCCGTCATTGCGGCCGCGGTCCTCGCGTTCATTGCCTGGGCACTGGTCGGTCCGGAGCCGCGTATGGCGTACGCCCTCGTCGCGGCGGTCTCCGTCCTGATCATCGCGTGCCCGTGCGCGCTCGGCCTCGCCACGCCCATGTCGATCATGGTGGCGACCGGAAAGGGCGCGAGCGTCGGCGTGCTGTTCCGAAGCGCGGAGGCGATCGAAGTGCTCCGCCAGGTCGACACCCTGGTGGTGGACAAGACGGGCACGCTGACGGAGGGCAAGCCGAAGCTGGTAGCGGTCGTCCCCCAGGCGGGACAGGACGAAGCGGAGGTGCTGCGGCTGGCCGCCAGCCTGGAGCAAGGCAGCGAACATCCGCTGGCGAGCGCGGTTGTGGCCGGAGCCGCGTCGCGAGGCGTGGTTCTGCCGAAACCGTCCGATTTTCGAGCCATCAGCGGCAAGGGTGTGACGGGCACCGTGGACGGCCATGCGGTGGCGCTTGGCAACCTCGCGCTGCTGCAGCAACTCCACGTGGATCCCGGCCCGCTCGCGGCGCGCGCCGAGGAACTGCGGGCCGACGGACAGACCGTGATGTACGTGGCGGTGGACGCGCAGTCGGCCGGCCTGCTGGCCGTCGCCGATCCGATCAAGTCCACGACCGTCGAGGCGATCCGGCAGTTGCACGCCGAGGGTCTCACGATCGTCATGCTGACGGGCGACAACCGCACGACCGCGCAGGCGGTGGCACGCCGGCTCGGCATCGACGACGTGGTGGCCGACGTGCTCCCCGAACAGAAGGCGGAGGCTGTCAAGCGGCTCCAAGCCGAGGGACGCGTCGTGGCGATGGCGGGGGACGGCATCAACGACGCCCCGGCCCTCGCACAGGCACAGGTCGGCATCGCGATGGGGACCGGCACCGACGTGGCAATGGAGAGTGCCGGCGTGACGCTCGTGAAGGGCGACCTCACCGGCATCGTCCGGGCCCGTCGCCTGAGCCGCGCAACGATGGCCAACATCAAACAGAACCTGTTCTTCGCGTTCGTCTACAACGCCCTGGGCGTCCCGCTGGCCGCTGGCGTCCTCTATCCGTTCTTCGGCTCGCTCCTGAGCCCGATGGTCGCCGCTGCGGCGATGAGTTTCAGCTCCGTGTCGGTGATCACGAACGCGCTTCGATTGCGAGGCGCGCGAATCTGACGGTCCTGACGGGCCCCGTCGGGACGACTCCGGGTGCGGTTCAGGCTCGCGGGCGGCGCCGCGCGTCGCCAACTGATGTAGACTGGGCCTGCACCATCCAACGCCATTCTCCTTCTTCGGCGAGACGGACCGGCTCATCGTGCCCGCGATCACCGCGGGCGCCCTTTCCGGAGGCTGTGATGCGGGCCGACCACGCCACGGCTTATCACGACGCCGTCTTCGACACGGACCGCGAGCAGGCGCTGGCCGTCGTGCAGCGTGCTCTCGACGACGGGGTGACGCCTGAAGACGTCGTCTTCACCATCGTCATTCCCAGCCTGGAGAAGATGGCCGGCGGTTTGGTGACCGACTCGCTGGTCACGCTCTCCCAACATTTCCTCTCCGCCAAGATCGCCGAGGAAGTCACCGACGCGCTCATTCCCCGATTCACGGTGGCTCCGGAGATACGGGGCCACGTTGTCATCGGAACGAGCTTTGGCGATTTCCATGGTCTGGGGAAGAAGATCCTGAGCGGCTGTCTCAAGGCCAAGATGTTTCAGGTGACCGACATCGGCCTCAACGCCCCGCCGGAACGGTTCGTCGACGAAGCGCTGGCCCAGGGCGCGCAGGTGATTGCGGTCTCGTCGATGATGGTGCACACCGCGCTCGGCGAGCGCGGACCGCGCCGGGTGCGTGCGCTGCTGCGAGAGCGTGAACTCGAGGGCCGGATCAAGATCGTGGTCGGCGGAGCCCCGTACCGCTTCCACGAAAATCTCTACCGGGACGTCGAGGCCGACGGCTGGGGCGCAACGGCGATCGAGGGAACCAACGTCATCGCCCGGCTCATCCGGGATGGGCGCCTATCATGACCGGCACGGAGCGCTTTCAGGCCTTGATGACGGGCAGAGTTCCGGATCGGGTTCCCGTCGTCTGCAACCTGCTCGATCAGGGCGCCCGCGAGCTGGGCCTGAAACTCGAAGACTACTACGCCCGAGGCGAGCATGTCGCACGGGGACGGCTGCTGTCCCGGCAGAAGTACGGTTACGACACCGTCGTCGCCACCTTCTACGCGGCCATGGAGGCCGAGTTGCTCGGCTGCAGGAACATCGTCTATGCCGAGGAAGGCCCGCCCAACGTCGGCGACCTCGTGATCCGCACGCCGGACGACATCGACAAACTGCAGGTGCCGACGGATCTTCGCGCTCATCCCCGCTTCCGGGAGCAGGCCGAGTGCATCCGGATCCTGAAGCGGGAACTGAACGGGGAGTACCCGGTTGTCGCAGTCGCGGTGAGCTCGTTCAGCCTGCCTGCCATCCTGATGGGGATTTCCGGATGGCTGGAACTGTTGACCTGCGGAACCCCGGCGTCGCGCAAGGTCCTTCTCGAAAAATGCGCCCAGTTCTGCCGCCTGCACATCACGGCCCTGCGGGAGGCCGGGGCCGACCTGATCATCTACACGGACTCGGTGGCGACCGCGGACGTCATCACGAGGAAGCAGTTCCAGGAACTGGCGCTCCCGGCGATCCAGCGCGATCTGGACGGGCTGGGCACGGCCGATGTCGTGTACTTCAACGGCGGCGGCCGGATCAACCCGCACCTCGAGACACTGATGGGCCAGACGAGCCTCCGGGCGTTCTACATCAACCCGTTCGACGATGTGGCGGAGGCCAAGCGGATACTGGGCGGACGGGCGTTGCTGGTGGCCGCCATCAACGACATCCGGTTGATCGATTGGACGGTGGACGGGATCAACACCGAGGTGCGGCGCATCATGGAGTCGGGTAAGGCGGACGGGGGATTCCTGTTCGGCACGCTGATGATGCCGTTCGCCATTCCCGATTCGAACATCCATGCGATGATCGAAGCAGCCCACCGGTACGGGTCCTATGCCGGATAGCCACGCGGTGGACGATCGTATGCTGCTTATCGGCTGCGGCATCCTGCAGAAGGAGATCCGCCACCTGATCGCGAAGAACGGGTGGAAAGTGACGCCGTACTTCCTGCCGTCGGGGCTGCACACGGATTTCGGCAAGCTGCGGCGAGCCCTCGACGGCAGCCTCGCCGCGCACGCCGGCCGGAGCCGGGTGGTGTTCTACGGCGCATGTCACCCGCTGATGGACCGAATCCTGGCCGACGGGCACACCGTTCGCACGCCGGGGCAGAACTGCGTCGATATCTGCCTGGGCCAGGAGGTCTTCGCCCGCGAACTGGCCAACGGCGCGTTCTTCCTGTTCGAGGACTGGGCCCTGCACTGGGACCGCATCGTCGGCGGCCGGCAAGGCTTGCCTCCGGCCGTCATGCGCGAGATCTTCAGGGACGCTCACACCCATCTGCTGGCCATCCGCACCCCCTGCTCGGGCGACTTCTCGGCCGAGGCAGAAGAGATCAGCCAGCGCACCTCGCTCGATCTGCGCTGGATGGACACCGGCCTCGAGCACCTGGAGCGAACCCTCGCCGCCACGATTCGCGGAGCCAAGGGAGAACTGCCGTGAACGAAGAGGTCACGGTTCCGGTCGCGGAATTGGAGGCGCTTCGGCATCGCGCCGCGAACGTCGCCAGGGCCAACGCGTGGCTCAGGCTGCAGAACGCCATGCTGACCCGGCTGAGCTCGGGCAGCGGTCTCGAAAACGTCGTCGACACCATCGTCACGGTTCTGATGGAGACCATCGGCGGTTCGAACCTCGTCGTCTACTACACGATGGAGGGGCGCTGGCATGCCAGGGATGTCTTCGGAACGGTCCGCGAGATGGAGGCTCCCGACGACCCGCTCGTGGTTCGCGCGGTTCAGGAGGGCGCCCTCGTCCGCTCGGAACCGGTGCGCACCTCGTCCCCGGTCGGTGACATCCAGTCCAGCACGTGGGTCTACCCGCTCGTGGTTCAGCAGCGCGTCATCGGCGCGGTTGCCATGGAAGGGATGCAGCTGACCGACGCGAGCATCGAGCGCGAACTGCAGCCCTTCTTCGTCTACGCCGCGCTGATGCTCGGCAACGAGATCTCCAGCTACAGCCAGTTGGAGCGCGCTCACCGTGAGCTGCTCGTGGCCCATCAAACGCTGGCACTGGAGACCGCCGCCCGGCGCGAGGCCGAGGAACTCTACCGGATCCTGTTCGAACAGTCGCCCGATGGGGTCGTCCTGGTCGACCCGAGGACCAAGAAGTTCGTCCACTTCAACCTCGCGGCGCACGAACACCTGGGGTACACGCGTGAGGAGTTCGCCACCTTGCAAGTGACCGACATCGACGCCGTCGATGGCGCGGACGACGTCGAGCGGCGGACCGAGCTGTTCGTGACGGAGGGATTTCAGACCTTCGAATCCACCCATCGCACCAGAACGGGACACCTCCGCCACGTGCTCGTCACGGGGAAGCTGCTGACGATCGGCGGCAACAACCTGATTCTCACCATTCTCAGGGACGTCACCGATTCCAAGAAGATGGAGGAGGATCTACTCCGAGCCCAAAAGCTGGAGTCGGTCGGCGTGCTCGCCGGTGGCATTGCCCACGACTTCAACAACTTCCTGATGGCGATTCTCGGTAATATCGCCCTCGCCGGTCAGTCGCTTCCACCTCGCTCCCCGGCGGCCCCACTGCTGGACGAATGCGAAAAGGCCTGCGTGCGGGCCCGCGACCTGACCAACCAGTTGCTCACCTTTTCAAAGGGCGGCGCGCCGGTCAAGGTGCCGACCCGGGTTGGCGCGCTCGTTCGGGAGAGTGCGTTGTTCGCGAGCACGGGCTCCGGCATCCGCTGCGACTTCGAGATTTCGGACGACCTCTGGAATGCCAAGGTCGACAGGGGACAGATCAGCCAGGTGGTTCACAATCTGATCATCAATGCGGTCCAGGCCATGCCGACCGGCGGCGTCATCCGAGTCCGTTGCGACAACGTGCCGGCTCCAGCGGACGGACCGGCCACGCCGAACTTCGTGAGGATCGACATCGAGGATCATGGCGTCGGCATCCCGGCCGATCATCTGTCGAAGATCTTCGACCCCTACTTCACGACCAAGCAGAAAGGGAGTGGCCTCGGCCTCGCGTCGGCCTACTCGGTGATCGGCAGACACGACGGCCGCATCGAGGTCGAATCGACCCCGGGGGTGGGAACCACGTTCCACATCTATCTTCTAGCCGATGCCGAGCTCCAGCCGGCGCAGGCCGGAGTCGATGCCGTCGTTCCCGTTCGGCACCGCCGGGTCCTGGTGATGGACGACGACGCCATGGTGGCTCGGGTCGTGTCGCGGATGCTGGCACAGATGGGGTGCGAGGTTGCCGCCGCGCGCGACGGTACCGAGGCGATTGCCGCCTATGAGGCGGCGATCGCGGCGGGACGACGGTTCGACCTCGTCATTCTCGACCTGACCGTTCCTGGCGGGATGGGAGGCCGGGAGGCCGTCGTGCGACTCCGCGAGGTCGACCCCGGGGTGAGGGCCGTCGTGTCCAGCGGCTACTCCGGTGATGCCACGGTCTCCGATTTCGCAGCGTTCGGCTTCATCGGCGTCCTCCGGAAACCGTACAACCTGGAAGACGTGCGGCGCGTCCTGGCCGAGTTGCCCTCCTGAGGCTCACCCTCGTGACCGGTGCTGGGCGTGAAAACGGCAACGAGCGCAACCCAGGCGACCATCTGGAAGGGATTTTCTGTGACAGCACTATCGTCCGATTCCGAGTCGTTCGCGCAGTTCAAGAACTCGTTCTCGTACGGCGCGCGGACGGACCTTCTCTTCAAGTTCATCAAGAATCTGCCCACGGAAGAGTCGGCGAGCTTCATCCAGTCGTTGTTCCAGAAGATCGGCGAGTCGGCCGACGATGGAGACATCGGTCGGATTATCGATCATGTGTACGAGTGGCAGGTGGGCGGGTATGCGCCGAAGGAACAATCTGCGAGAGGGCCGGCCTGGACCTATGACACGGGACCGTTCGCTCCGCTGTCGAAGCCCGTCTCACGCGCCCGAGTCGCACTCCTCACGTCCAGCGGCCACTTCCTGGCGGGAGATGACCCGCAGCCCTTCGGGGTGGCGAACATGTCCCAGGACGAGGCGACGCGGCGCATCGACGAGTTCGTGAAGGCAAAACCCACGCTGTCGGTGATTCCGGCGACCACCCCGAACGATCGCCTGCGGGTGCGCCACGGCGGCTACGACATCCGCGGCGCGCTTGCCGATCCCAACGTCAGTTTCCCGCTCGAACGCCTGCGCGATCTCGCAAGCGCCGGGGCGCTCGGCGAGTTGGCGAGCGAGGCCTACTCGTTTGTCGGAGCCGCGGCCCAGGCTCGCATCATCAACGAGAGCGCGCCCGAGTGGGCGGCGTTGATGCAGGAGCGCGGAGTGGAGGCCGCGGTGCTCGTCCCGGTTTGACCGGTCTGCCACGTGTCCGTGGGACACGTCGCACGGGCGTTCGAGACAGTGGGCATCCCGACGGTGGTCATCCAGATCCGAGCATTCCGGCACATCGCCGAGCGCATGACGCTGCCCCGCGTGGTCGTCACGCGTCACCTGCTAGGGCGGCCGCTCGGACCGCCCCACGACGCCGGCCGTCACCATCACGTCCTCCGTGCGGCGCTGGAGTTGCTCGACGAGGCCCGCGCCGGCGGCACCATCGTCGAGCTTCCCGAACCCTATCGCCCAGGAATCGGTGGAACCAGACACGGCGGTCGGCCGCCATCGATCTGACCTCATCGAGCAGACGCGATAGGTCTGCTTCCGTCGTTCGGTAGTTGACGATGCACGCGAGCAAGGCGAAGGCGTCGCCTGGGGTGCTGTCGCGCTGCTCTGCTGGGTCCGCTTCCGTCGACCCGTGCGTCTGGCGACCGAACGACGAACCGAGCTCCTATATTTCCTGGTGTCCGTGCATCCCCATATGAAGTAGACGCGGAGCGCCCCCACATCGCGCGGGGCGACTGCCACTGATGAGGAGCACGACCGATGATCTCGCAGCCCCTATCCGCCCCTGGTGACTCGTGCGTCGCCGCACCACCTCCCCCCGTGCCGCCGAGTGAGCGCGTCATCCAGATGCGATTCCTGGAAGGGACGCGGCCCGTGACCGTCGGAGAGTTGCGCGAGAACGACATCACGCGCCACCAGGTCACCAAATTCTACGACACGCAGATCCGCAACAGCGGCTACTACGAGCAACTCCGACACCTGGTCGAGCCCTCGTTGAGGGAATTCGAGAGCCCGGGGAGGCTCGATACCAGCGGCGAGCACGACAACACGGTCGTCACGGGTCTACAGCACAAGTACCCGCAGACCGGCCTCCTGCTGGTCACCGACCGGTGCGCGTCGTATTGCCGCTACTGCTTCCGCAAGCGCATCGTCGGCAACGACTCCGACGAGATCGCGCCCGACTTCGCGAAGGTGGCCGAGTACATCGCGCGGCACCCCGAGATGAACAACGTGCTCCTGTCGGGCGGCGACCCGATGGTGCTCAACACCAAGCAGTTGCACGCGATCATGGACCACCTGCTGCCGATCCCGCACCTGACGTCGATCCGATTCGGCACCAAGACGATTGCGTTCTACCCGCCGCGCTTCGCCGACCCGGCGCTCCCGGAGCTCTTCGAGCGCATCCAGGAGGCGGGCAAGGCCGCGATCATCGTCGGCCACTTCGATCACCTCGGTGAGATTTCCGACGAAGCGGTCGCGAACATCCGGAAACTGCGGGCGGTCGGCGTGCAGTTCCTGAATCAGTCGGTCCTGCTCAACCGCATCAACGACGACGCGGAGATCCTGGCGCGCACCTTCGCCAGGTGCCACGAGATCGGCACGCGGCCGTACTACCTGTTCCAGGGCCGCCCCGTGAAGGCCGCCTCGCACTTCCAGGTCCCGTTTCACCGCGCGGTCCCCATCGTCCGAGGGATCAACCAGCGGTTGAGCGGCATCCAGAAGACGTTCAAATACATCATGTCGCACTACACGGGGAAGATCGAAATCCTCGACCTGGGCGACGACGGCCGGCTGTACATGCGCTACCACCAATGCAAGGACCCGAACAAGATCGGCCGGGTCTTCTCCCGACCGTGTCCGGAGGGCGCGTGCTGGCTCGACGATCTGCCCGAGGCCTGATGATGGCCCGCCCCGAACACCCGATTGTCGAGAGCGCGGGGCGGTCCGGCGCGGGCGTTCGCCGCCATTCGGCAGTGGCGACGGCCCACCCCCTGGCCACCGATGCCGCTCTCGACATCCTGCACGCCGGCGGCAACGCCGTGGACGCTGCCGTAGCGGCCGCATGGGCCCTTTCGGTGTGCGAGCCGAGTGCCTCCGGCCTCGGCGGCCAGACGACGGTGCTGCTGCACCGGCCCGGCGACGCACCGCTGATCATCGACGGGCATTCCTACGCTCCGAGCACAGTGTCGGTGGAGACGGTCAGCCGCTCGGAACAGCGGGTCGGGCATCGAGCGTGTGTCATCCCGTCGACAGTCGCGACGCTTGGGCACGTGCAGCGTCGCTACGGTCGTCTGCCGCGCCGCGCCGTCATGGCCGCAGCGGTGCGTATCGCCGAGGGTGGGTACGACGTGACGTCCCTGCTGCGGCGGCAGATCCGATGGACCCAGCCAGCGCTGTCGGCCTCGAAGGCCATGGGTGCGTCGTTCCTGCCGGGCGGTTGCGTGCCCGAGGTGGGCAGTCGCCTGCGCCATCCGGCCCTGGCGGCCACCTTGCGCCGACTCCAGGAGGCCGGCGAAGACGATTTCTACCGCGGAGATATCGCCGAGCAGATCATCGCTGACATGACGCGGCATGGTGGCCTGATCGCTGCAGAGGACCTGGCCACGTTCACGCTTCCCGTCGAGCGCGCGGCCCTGGTGGGGAGCTACTGCGGGTTTAGGGTCGTCACGGCGCCACCCCCGGCGGGCGGCCTGCAGTTGCTGCTTGGTCTGAAGCTCGTCGAGTATCTCGAGCGCCATCATCCGAGCGTGTCGCCCGACGAGTGGCGCGCAAACCTCGCCCTCGCCACCTACGCGGTGTTTCGTGGGCGGGACCACGACGGCGTCTCGGTCGACGTCCCGTCGGAAGGCAGCGACCGGTTCCTGCAGGAGCGGACCGTCACGCTGGCACGGGTGATCGCAGACCGGCTGCCTGATCCGATTCGCACCGTCGAGGAGCCGGGCGACACGACCCACCTCACCGTCGCTGACGCCGACGGGACGGTGGTCGCCTTGACACAGTCGATCCAGTCCGTGTTCGGCGCGAAGGTGGCGCATGGTGGGCTTGGCTTCATCTACAACAACTACCTCAGAACGTGCCCCCGCCGGCCCCATCCCCACCAACTCGCCGCCGGCTGTCTGCCGCGCTCGAACGTGGCGCCCGCACTCGTGTTCGAGGCGGGCCAGGACGATCGCCCAATGCTGGCCTTGGGAGCCGCAGGGAGCCGTCGGATCACCTCGGCGCTGCTGCACGTGATTACCGGCGTGCTGGACCGGGGTCTCAACGTGCAGGACGCCATGGCCGCCCCACGGGTGCATGCCCTGACCAACGGCAAAGCCTGGGTCGAGCGGCCTGCCGCAACCGAAGCACTGCTCGCCCTGCTGCGTCAGCGAGCGTTCCGCGTCATCGTGAAGCGTCCGCTCGATTTCTCGATGGGAAGCGTGCAGGCGGTCCGGCTGTTCCCGGACGGCCGGATGGACGCCGCCGCCGACCCGCGCCGTGACGGCGTGGCGAAGGGAGTCTGATCGATGTGGCCGACCGACGACGAACCCTTGGAACGATCGGAGGCGCCGGCACCCACGACGGGTGGCTGGCCGCTGTGGTTGTTCCTCCTCATCCCGCTCGCCATTGCGGTTGGCAAGATGACAGGCTCGCCCGTGTCGGCGTTGTTCTCGGACGTGTTCTCGCTCGCGGGAGCGCCGAAGAACATCCACCGACACCTCGAATACGTCTTCTTCGTTCCGCTGAGCGCAGTGGTCGTCTCCGTCTTCAGACTCACATTGGGGCTCCGGGTGCTGGGCTTCTTTCGGCCGATCCTGCTGGCGATCGCATTCCGCGTGATTGGCATCCCACTTGGCCTGGCGTTTCTCGCGGTGGTCCTCGCCACGGTGACCGTGCTGTGGCCGGCCATCCGAACCACCCCGTACTACGCGAGAGTGCCGGTGCTGTTGAGCATGGTGGCCGCCTTCCTGGTGATTCCGGTTGCGGCAGTCCGCTGGTTCCCAGCCGCCTGGCTGCTCCACCTGGCCTACTTCCCCATTATCGCGCTCTGTCTCATCTCCGACTCGTTCGCCAAGCTGCTCGAAGAGAAGGGTCCGTGGGAGGCCGCGTGGAGGGCGACGACAACCATCGCGGCGGCGGTCGTCATCACGCTGGTGTCGGAGATCCATGGCGCGATGCGCCTGCCCCTTCGGTACCCGGAGTTGCTTCTCGCGCAGGTGGGCTGCGTCCTGCTGCTCGGCCGGTACGGTGCCTGGAAGCTGCTCGATCGCTGGAACGGCTTCGCCGCACTGGGCGCGATGGTGCGCCGGACAGGGACCGTGGTGGACGCCAGCGAGGCTACGAACCTTCCCGCTGACGATTGCCGCGAGCCGACTGGTGCGGTGCACGTGACCAACTCGTGACGGGAGACTCAGATGAAAGTCGCGATTGTTCAGAACCGGTCGTTCGACGGAGTGGTCACTTCGTTCGGGCAGCGATGCCCGGAGGTCTACTCGGCGAAGACGCTCCTCCTCACTGCGGAAGGTCTGCGGGAAGGCGGCCACATCGTCCTGACCTGCGAGGGCGACAAGCACCTGTTGGCCGAACTCGAGCGCTTCATGCCTGCCGGCGACCGTGGCGAACCGGGTGGGATCGTCTTCAACATGGCGTACGGCATCCAGGGCGACTGCCGCTACACTCATGTCCCGGCGATGCTCGAACTGGCCGGCATCCCGTATACCGGCTCGAATCCTCTCGGGCATGCGCTGGCGCTCGACAAGGTCGTCACCAAGACGCTCCTCAGGGCCGCCGGGGTACCGACGCCGACTGACTGTGTCATGCGCACAGGCGACGACGCGTGGCCGAACTCGCTGCGCTTTCCGCTCGTCGTCAAGCCCAGGCACGAATCCACGAGCTTCGGCCTCCGTCTCGTGCACGCGCCGGACGAACTGGCCGACGCGGTCGAAGCCGTCGCCACGAAGTACCAGCAGGACGCGCTCGTCGAGGAATACATCGACGGCCGCGAGGTCTGCGTGGCGTTGCTGGGGAACGAGGAGATGGAGGTCCTGCCGCTGGTCGAGCAGGATTTCGGTGGCCGCGACGTCCGGATCGTGACGTGGGAAGACAAGTTCCACAAGTCCAGCGTGCCCGCCGGCAAGACGTGCCCGGCGCCGCTCGACGAGGACCTGGCGGCCCGCATTCGGGCGATCGCCGTGGCGACATTCCGCGCCTGCCACTGCCGGGACTATGCGCGGGTGGACCTGCGCATCGATCGGCACGGCAATCCGTTCGTGCTCGAGATCAACTCGATGGCGTCTCTCGGACGGGACGGGTCGTATGTCATCGCCGCCGCCGCCGCAGGGTATACGCACGCCGCGCTGGTCAACCGGATCCTCGACGTCGCGCACGCCCGCTACTTTGGCACGCCCGCGCCCCGATACGGCAGGACGGCCGAAGAGGCAGACAGCGAGCGCGGAGAGGCGATTGCCTGACGACGATTCTCACGGAACAGGATGAAGGAGAGAACGCCACGCCCCCCCATCGATGAGACCCTTGCAGCCAACGCACAGTACGCCGCTGTTTTCGACGAGGGATCGTGGCCCATGCCGCCCGGACGGAAGTTGCCGATCGTTGCCTGCATGGACGCCCGCATCGACCCGGCCAGGGCACCGGGGATCGAGGAGGGCGATGCGCGCGTTATTCGTAACGCAGGTGGACGGATTGCGGACGCGCTCCGGAGCCTCGTCATCAGTCAGGCTCTGCTCGGAACCGACGAAAGCCTCCGCTGCAAGCTGAAGGAACGTGGGGTGGACGCCTACGACCGTTCGCCTGGCGCGGGCGGCTGGAGCCCGAGGCTGCGGGGTCACCTCTTCGGGTGGCCCTTGATTGCATCGAGGCTACGGAGCGCCATGACGAGTTGCCATCGCTGGGGCTCCGGCAGGAAACTGAATGTCGGCATCCCACGACGGGTGTTGCCGCTGCTGATCCTCCAAAACAGCGCCCCGTCAGTCTCGGCCTGCACGTCACCGGTCACAAGAGCAGGACCCTTCCGGCTGCCGCGTCCATCAGCGCCGTGACACGTCGAACAGCGCTGCCGGAACAGTCTCTCGCCGCCCGCCAGCACCTCGGGCCGTTGAGCCAACGGGTTGGCGCGGCTCTCGACGACGAGAGGGGCCGACCACCCTGGATCCCGCTGCCCGCCCTCGCTGACGCCCGTCGCAACAACCACGATCGCAATTGCCGTGACGATCCACCCGATTGAACGGCTGCCTTGGTTCGCGTTCATCCCTGGCTCCGCCTCAACGGCATCTCGTATGCCCACCCCACCCGGATCAGGTAACGGTCGCTGGCGCCGGTCAACCCGAAGCCGACGGAGGCTTTCAGCGTCGAACGATCCGAGAGGTGCCAGGCGATCACGGGGGCCAGGAAGTGACGCGTGTCGAAGAGCCGGCGTTCCGTGGTGCTGCCCAGACCGCCATACACTTCCGCGCCCACCACAACGTTCTCGCGACAGAACGTGCATGTGGTACCGCGTGCGAGGCCGCCGAGCGAATGCGACACACCGATGCTGTAACCGAACTCCAGCCCTTCGTCCGCGGACAGGTTCTTCTCGAC